>NZ_NXBD01000037.1:0-2664 GCF_002383965.1 Campylobacter sp. 110
CTTTCTATGTGTTTAAACATAATTTCATTAGCACTTTTAAAAAAGTCTTTTTTAATCTCAAAGCCATAAGCTTTGCGGTTTAAATTTGTAGCTGCTAAAAGAGTGCTACCACTTCCAGCACATGGATCTATAACAACATCACCTGCATCTGTAAAAATAGTGATTAATCTTTCTAGCAATTTAACAGGCTTTTGTGTGGGATGTATTTTAGGAATACCTTCATCTTTTTGCCAATCCATGCAGTTATAAATCATCTTGCCATCATTATTAAATTTTGGAAGTTTTTCACGATATAAGATTAAAGCATATTCACAATTTCCAACTATTCTCATATTTGCTTTTAAAACTTGAGATGAGCTTTGTTTTCTAAAAACCAAATTTATATAATGATTAAAGCCATATTTTTTAGCTACTTCAATTAACATTGCTTGTTGCTCAAAAGAGCAAAAAACAATCATGCAAGGACTTTTACCGCATTCTTTAGGTTCTTTTATAAGCATTTTTGAACAAAAGTGCATAAATTCGCTAACTCTAAAATCATTATCTGTATCAAAAAATGCCTTGTTTGCTTTTTTGCTTTTTCCATTTTTATTATCCCCATTTATATACCATTTAGGAGATGAAGCATAAGCATTGTTGTCTAAATTATAAGGAATATCAGCTATTACAAGCTGTGCTTTTGGTATATTATATCTTTTAAAATTTTGAAAATGGTCGTTATATAAATTTGGTTTCATTCTCACTCCTTAAAAATTTCTCAACATCTTCAAAAGCTTTAACAATAAGCTTTTTTTCATGAAAGAAATTTCTTCCACTTGGCTTACTTTTGTAAATTTTGTAAGCCTTTCTGAGTTCTTTTTTACTTATGTGATTTTTATAATTTATTTTTTCAATTGCAATCCCATTGCTTCTTAAAAAATGACAAAAGCAACTTCTCCTCTCGCTAAATGGAACGATTTTTACAATTTCAAGATAATTAGAACGGCAAACTTTCATCATCCTCTCCTATTTCGATATATTTTTCATTGTTATTGTTTTTTACTTCATTTCCATAAGGATTATAGCTTTGATTTTGATTTGGAATAAATGATTTATTATTGTCGTTGTTTAAAGATTTATGCCTTGCTTTAAAAGATTTTATAGATAAAGGTTCTTTATTATTTTGAAACTCATCCATGCTTTGCATTTTTTCATTAAAAATTCTATCAAGAAAGATTTTGTTAGCAAGTTCTCCATTTTTACTTAAATATTCTTCTGTTCCAAAACCTAAAACTAAAAGCTTATTAACTAAAGAATTTAGATAAATAACTTCAGTCTGCACTCCAAAAACATTCTCATTTCCCTTTTCGCTAAAATCAAGTTCATCAATTCCAAAGAATTTCATAATGGCATTTAATTGTCTAAATCCTAAATAATTTTCTTTTTCTCCATTTTTATTGATATAGCTAAAATCGTTATTTTTAGCTACAAAAAGATTAAAAATAGCTAGTTTTTGCTCTTTTGAAGTTAAAAATTCAAAACAAATAAAAGTATTATTGCTTCCATCGCTTGCTATCTTTTCATATAAAAAGGCTTTGCGGAAAACTCCGCTATAAAGCCCACCTTCACTTAAATACTCTAAGCTTGGCGCATAATTTGCCACTTCAAAACTTGCCTTAAATGCTGGTAACATTATAATTCTCCTTTTAATTGTGTTAAAAATTCATCTTTATTACTTAGAACTTCTCGTATTTTTTCACTTGTAAATAAAGAATGTTTTTTTATAAAATTGTTTTGCTCCCCAGTGTTTAAACCATTATCACTCATAAATTTTCTAAGTTCAGCACCTAAAGCTTTTAGCTCTTTTGCTTTATTTTCTATAGCTTTTTCATCACTACCCCAAACTTTTAAATCTAATTCACTCTCATCAAGCATTCCAAGTCCGCAAATACTTAAGGTTACACGCCTTTTTGCTTTTGTGATGGCTTTCATTATTGCGTTTGCTAAATTATCGCCACCTAAATTTTTAATATTTAAAGCACCTGTATCGCAATCCGTTCTTCCATCGGGTGTTGCTGCGTAGGCTGTAACCATATAAATATCGCCAACTTGTGCCACTTCTGTTTTTGTAATACTTACTTTTCTTATTTGTCTTAGCTGATCTGTTGCTGATTTATTTGCATATAAAGTAAGTTTGCCATTTAATACTATGTATTCAAAAGGCTTTGTAAGCATGTTTAAGCCTAAACTTTCACAAAGATTTTTAACATAACTCGCTCGTTCTACGTCGCTCAGTTTTGATAAATCACCTTTTACCAAGGCTAACTCATAAGGATTAAAATTTATTTCTAATTTATTTTCTTCTTTTAATACAACTTCATTACTCATTTTTCATCTCCTTAGTATTTTTTTCCATTTTTCTTCGTATTCATCATAATTTTGCCAATACTTAAGCTCTTTTTCAAGCTTCTTAACAACAGCTTCAAAAACAGTATCTTTACCTATTTTTTCGGCAACTAAACTCATTTCCCATTCTTTTATGCAAATCATTCCATAATCACGGGCTAGTATTTTTCTAAGCTCTAGTAATTCTTCCTTGCTAAGTTTTCTTTTAAAACTCAACTCCTTTTTCTTTTCTAAGTCGTATTTAAGGGCTTTGATTTTGTTTTCATAATGTTCCTTTTG
>NZ_NXBD01000038.1:0-4389 GCF_002383965.1 Campylobacter sp. 110
CTTTCTATGTGTTTAAACATAATTTCATTAGCACTTTTAAAAAAGTCTTTTTTAATCTCAAAGCCATAAGCTTTGCGGTTTAAATTTGTAGCTGCTAAAAGAGTGCTACCACTTCCAGCACATGGATCTATAACAACATCACCTGCATCTGTAAAAATAGTGATTAATCTTTCTAGCAATTTAACAGGCTTTTGTGTGGGATGTATTTTAGGAATACCTTCATCTTTTTGCCAATCCATGCAGTTATAAATCATCTTGCCATCATTATTAAATTTTGGAAGTTTTTCACGATATAAGATTAAAGCATATTCACAATTTCCAACTATTCTCATATTTGCTTTTAAAACTTGAGATGAGCTTTGTTTTCTAAAAACCAAATTTATATAATGATTAAAGCCATATTTTTTAGCTACTTCAATTAACATTGCTTGTTGCTCAAAAGAGCAAAAAACAATCATGCAAGGACTTTTACCGCATTCTTTAGGTTCTTTTATAAGCATTTTTGAACAAAAGTGCATAAATTCGCTAACTCTAAAATCATTATCTGTATCAAAAAATGCCTTGTTTGCTTTTTTGCTTTTTCCATTTTTATTATCCCCATTTATATACCATTTAGGAGATGAAGCATAAGCATTGTTGTCTAAATTATAAGGAATATCAGCTATTACAAGCTGTGCTTTTGGTATATTATATCTTTTAAAATTTTGAAAATGGTCGTTATAAAGCTGTGGGTGAAACATCATCACTTCCTTTTTGATTAAATAAATTAGGCTCTTTTAAAAAGGCTATTTTTTCCATTATTTCATTAAATTCGCTCTGATAGTCTTTGATATTCTGATTTAATATGCTTCTTTCATCTTTAACTCTTTGTATAGATCTATGAATTGCTAAAGCTCTTTTGGTTAAAACTTCTATCTCTTGGTTTAACTCACCTTGATTTAATTCCTTTAACTGCTCTAATTGCTGATTAGTATTTTTTTTCATTTTTTATCCTTTTAATTATATTTTCAAGTTTTAAAAGTCCGCGTTCTAAAACTTCTTGTTCTTCTTTACTTCTTGCTTTTAGCTCATTTATTCCTTTTGCTGCAATAGAATAAAGCACCAAATCAATTCGTTTGTAAAACTCTAATTTCTTTTTGTATTCTTCTCTTAGTCTTTGTAAAATGTTTTCTTTTTCTTTTTCAAATAAAGCTAAAACAAAAGAATCTGAAAAATAAAAACAAAGTCTTCTTTCTTTATTTTCCCCTACAATCTTTGCATCTTTAAAAAAGTATTTAAGATCATTATTTAAAACAAGTTTTGCTAAATCGTAAGCTTCTAATTCTCTTGTAATATTCATTTAACACCTCATTGTATAAGTTTTATTAAATTCTCTTGTGATCTTTTCTACTTTAAAGCTAGTTTTTAATTTATTATCACATTCAGGACAAAAGCCATCTAAACTCACGCTTTTTACATCGCCTATAATTTCATCAAGACCTTTAAAAAATTTAGAATTTGGCACAAATTCTAAGTTGCATTTTGAACATTTTATTGTCCCTTTAAAAATAAAATTTACTTTCATATTCTCTCCTAACTTGCCAAAGCGTAAGGCTTAAATATCTTAGCCCAACGTGGATTGTTTAAATACTTTGTTTGCTCAAGTATCATTCTCATATTAAAATGCCAAATTCCTATCATTCTTAAATAATCTTGCATAAGATCTAATGCATCATTGATATCATTTTCTATTCTATCTAAGAACTTATCCTTTATCTTCAATGTAAGCTCTAATCTTTTCCATCGCACAAATTCCCTTTTAATGTTTTCTTTGTGATAGTACTTTTGTTTTTCGTATTTATCATAAAGTAAAATGCGTTCTAATTTATAGTATTTACTTTGAGGATTGTTGATATACATACTTGTTTTATAAGTATGAAAATCGCCAAAGATTTTAAGTTTGCTAAACCTTTCTTGGTGTTTAAATTCTCTTGGTTTAGATACTGCTAGATCATCATCAAAATCACAAGCAATATCCACACTATAAGCTTTAAACCTTTTTATCATTTTGCTTAAAATTTTCCACACTTCAGCTTCTATTTGTTTACTAGGCTGATAAAGCCCATTAAATTGCACCTCTATGTAGTAATCTTTTGCTTTTTTATTCTTTTTAGAAAGCTCAAAGCAAGCCTTAGAATTATCTAATATAATGATAGTATTTGAAAGGCTTTTATTTCTAGGTTTTATATTGATATAACGCATTTTAAAAGGATAAAATTTATCATTGGTTTTTATGCCTTTGAATTTGTCTTTTGCAAATTCATCAATGCTTTTATTTCTTGTTGTGCTTCGCATTTTTTCAAAAAGCCCCCATCTTTTAAGGTATTTGTAAAAGGTTTTTTTGTTGATAACGAAACGGAAGCTGTCGTATCCTGTGCTATGATTTGTTTGCATAAAATATCCTTTTCAAAACCTTTTTTCATTAAAAAGCCATTGCTACTTATCTTTACAAGTGCATAGCCACGCATTGCTAAACTTTCTATTACCTTTGCTCTTTGTGCTTTTTTAAATGCATCATTATCTTTTTGTATGGGTTTAAAACTCATTTTTTTCCTTTTTTAGACATTAAATGAGTGTTTAGGGTTTATTAAAATGTCCTAAACACTGTTAAACTGGTGATTTATTTAATAGTTGAAATTTTTTCTTCGTTTTTCTAATTTAAATACTAATATATCACAAGCTTTTTTACTTAGCTCATCATTAGTGCATAAAATTTTAGTTTTAAGTTCTCGCATTAAACTTTCCACCCAAAGAAAAAGCTCATCATCTCTAAAAACAAAAAGCTGATTTTTGGCAAATTCTGCTTTTAGTTTCTCGTATTTTTCCCCTTGTATATTTTTAAGCTTAAAAACCTTTTCTTTAGTCTTTTTGTGCTTTTGTTTTTCGATTAAAAGCTGATATTTTAAAGCTTTTATTTCGTTTTCTAGGTATGGTTTGTTACTCATTTTTAAGCTCCTTAAGTTCTTTTTCAAGCCTATAAACTTTTGCCGATAAAACACATAATAAAGTCGCTAATACTAAAACTATAATTTCTAAAATCATTTTTAACTCCTTTTTTGATATAATAGAAAAGGTAAAAGATGATAAGGGCTTTCGCCCTTTGCCTTAATGCTTTCTTGCGTTGATAATGGCTGTTATCAAGCAGATTAAAGCAGTGATTAACTCGAGCACATCACTAGCGTTCATCTTTTACTCCTTTCTTTTATTTCAAAAGTAATTTATCTTTACTTTTGATAACACAATTATAACATAATAATTACTAATTGTCAAGGTTATAATAATTTATTTTTATTTTTTGTAGATAAAGAAGTAATTTAAATTTACTTTGTGGATTAATTTTCGTTAATCCACGCTTTAAAGTCTTTTTTGATAGCTTCTGCTTTTTCTAATTTTGCTTCTAGTTCAAAAATTTTTTTAAGCATATTAATAGCGTGTGCCATTTGAAAACTTATTTTTTCAGTAGAAATGGCATTTTTTACTGCACCTTCACCAAAACCTATTAACTCGGCTAACTCTTTATAAGTTAAGCCTTGCTCTTTACAAAATTGTTTTAATTCTTCACTTGTCATTTTTCCCTTTCTTTTATTCTAAAGATATTTTATCTTTTATGTTAAAAATTCTATATAAAATAATTTTATTTTTATCGTTTTTATAATACTCTAAATCTACTAAAAAATTAAATCCATAAGGATTTTTCAAAACTTCTTCGGCTATTTTCTCATCACTAAAACTAACATCAACCGCATAAGGACTTAAAGCATCGCACTTTGCCTTATGTTTTGTTTTATTGTCTATTTTATTTGTAGTTTTATACATCGTTATCAAAGCATTTTCATGTATCTTTTGATATTCAATTTCCTTTTTTTCGCAAATGTAATTAGCATTTTCATAAATAAGCTTAGCTTCATCACTATTTATTCTCAAAAGTTCTTCACCTTTATGATTGATAAAAAAAGTATTTTGATTTATAGTAACGGGTGCAAATATATTTTTTAAATTATTGGCATTATACTTAGTAAAATGCGGATTTTCTTCTATTTCTTCTATACTTTTTGATTTGATATTTTTAAAAGATATGATAAGTTCTATAAATTCATTTAATGCTTGAATAGGTGCAATAATAGGCAAAACTTCTCCTGCTATTTCAAAAACCAAAGAATATATATCACTACCAGTTTCAACTTTTTCTAAAAAAATTTTACTTTGTGTTATACCGTGCTCTTTTGATATAAAACTATCCATTAATTTTTGAAAACTTAACAAAGAATTAGCCATTATCCCAAGTTCTATGTTTTCTTCATGGATAATTTTTATTTTAAAATTAACAATATTTTCTTTCTCTTCTGTCAT
>NZ_NXBD01000039.1:0-25755 GCF_002383965.1 Campylobacter sp. 110
TCATTTTTCACTCTCCCATGCAATTAAATTTAATTCTTCTAAAGATGTGGCATTTTTCACTTTATTTCTTAGTTCATCATTTTTAAAAATAATACTTTCAGTATATTTAGCGATACCAACCCCAAATTCTAGAAATTCTTCTTTGTTAAATGTAGTGATTTTATTATCTTGATCAATCCAAGCAATATTTTCCAAAGGAGTATTATTAAGATTTGCTAACATTATCTCGCTAACTTTTCCGCTGATATTAATTTTTGCTTCAGTATCAATTTGAAATGTAGTATTTTTAAAAGGCATAAACAAAAGCTTTTCTTCTTTTATAGCTTTTAACTCTTCTAATTTTAATTCTTTTAACTCTTCTAAGGTTTTTTCTTTAATCTCATAAGAAACAATATAAAGATTATTTTCTTCATCGTAATTTTGAACTTGCTTAAGTGTCTGTGTTTTTTCATCAAAGCTTGGCACTTCTTCTTCTTCTTCAACTTTAGCAAAACCAAGCTCTTTTAAAAGCTCATTATCGCAAGCACTTAAAAAATAAATATCTTGTGCATCAATTTCACCTTCTTCGTTTTGTATTTTTACATCTTTTAAAAAAATATCATCATATTTTAAACTTTTATTTTTTAAATCATAAAACATATTTATCCTTTCTTAATTCCAGTATAATGTTAATTTTGCTCTTGGGTTTAATCTATTCCCACCACCTAAATTCCAACCAGGAGTTGCATTTGCACTACCACTTTGATAAGAACTTAGCATTATTTGTAAGTTATTTATATTTCCAAATTTGAATTTTTTCTCTACTTTGATTTTTGCATTGGCAGCGTAATATTTACTTAAACCATGCAATTCTACATTAGAGTTAAAAATGTTCCATGTGATATTCAAAGTATTTGCAGAAGTTTTATTAGACATACTTCCAGTCGTCCAAACTTCGCCTAACATAACCACTTCTTTATTATTAATATTTGATGGCAATACCACTGCTTGTTTATAAATCATGTCTAGCTTTAACATATAATTATAATTTGCAACCGAGCCTCCTAAAGATGGAGGTAAATTTAGTGCTATGCCATTATTAGAAAGAAGGAGGCAGTTCATTTTAAGTCCTTACTAATCTTACATTATTCGAAGCTATGCAAAAATAAGCAAAAGTTTCAGTGCCACTAAATCCACTTTGAGCTATTCTAAATTTAAAAGGTGCCGAAAAAGCAGTGATATTTTGAGCATTATTGACAGTGATAGTTCCACTTTTACCTGCTCCACCCCAATTTGCTATACCAATAGCTCCTCTGGCTGTCATTGTTAAGATAAAATGCTGAGCTTGTCTTAAATCTAGATTTATACTGCCAGTTGTGCCAAGATTTCTAATTCCACCACCATAATCCACATACCATTTTCTTGCTAATTGTGTATCTTCTGTGGGATTGGCACTACACACAGGCGCTGCATTAAAGGTTTTTATACCTGCTATGGTTTGATTTCCGCTTAATGCAACTTTGCTATTTCCGACTGTATCTACATATGATTTGTTTGCTACTTGATTGTTAGCGGTAGGATTAGTTGCTGATACAGGTGGTACTGAGAATGTTTTTATACCTGCTATAGTTTCATCTCCAGTTTTTGTTACCTTATTGTCTATTTTCGAATTTAATTCCGTTTTTGCACCATTGATCTGCTCGGTTATTTTGGTATCCATAGCTTGAACTTGCGCATTAATATTGGCAATATCATACTCATTAGCTCTTGCAACAATTTCGCTAATATATTGATTCTTCTTAGTTTCTAACTCTTGTTTATGCTCTTCCTTTTTATTTGATATTTCAGTTGTAGCTGTATTTTTAGCTTCGTTGACCAAATTTAAGGATGTGTCTTTTAACTGCGAAATTTGACTTGTAGCTGTATCGCTTATAGTTTGTATTTCTTGTAGCGCATCAGATTTTGCCCTATCTAGCGCACCTGTTATTTGTGTATTTTTGTTATCTAGCAAATCTAAAGCACCATCATATTTTTCTCTTAAACCTTGTAAGCTTTGTGATGCCAAATTTAAATCATTTGCAACTTGCTTTAAGTCCGCCATTCTTTACTCCTTATAACTTAATTTAATTATTTTTTTATCAAATAAAACATTTTCGATTGAAAAAATGTGAGAATAAATTCCACCCAAATTATCTTTTATAATTTCATCAAATTTAGCTAGTTTTTCTTCGCTGGCTGTATCTAATCTGCTTATATTTTCATCTGTTTTATTTTGTATATTTGTTATACTTTCTTCACTGAGTGAATTAATAGAAGCTAATTTCTCATTAGTATTAGAATTAAATTCGTTAAGTTTGTTTTGATAATTTGAGTTAAAGTTGTTGATTAAAGTATCTAAATCTGATTTTCCTTGTGCCATGATAAGCTCTATTTGGTTTTTTTGAGCTAATATTCCACTTGTTTCATCTGTAACGCTATTTGACACTTCTTTCATTTCATCAACGATACTTTTTTTAAGTTCTAGCAAATAGCTTTCAATAGCTGTTTTATCATTAGCGAGTTCTGTTCTTGCTACTTCAGCCAATCTTCCTAAATCTTCATTAGCTATTTTAGATCTTTCTATAAAGTTAGCTAAAGCCACATCTACGGTATTTTTATTAGCTTCTACATATGCTTCAATTTGATTTTTTAGAGTCTCAATGCTTGAAATCTTAGCATCTACGCTTGAGTTTGCTTGTGCTAATTTTAAATCAAGTTGCCCTTTTAATCTTTCGCCATAGCTTTCTAAATCTGCTTTTAGATTAGAAATTTCTGTTTTGAAATCGTTGATAATAGCTGTAAAACTTCTCATATCTTCGCTTATTTGTTCGCTTTGTTTTACTGCTTCTCTCAAATCATTTATAATTCCAGTTGATGAGTTTATAAGATCTTCTATTTTTAAAATATCTTCATATTTTCCTACTATTTCATCCTCTAGCTTCTCGCAACGCTTTAGTAGATCAATCATATTTTGATTTAATCTTTGATTTTCAAAAAGAATAGTGTTTATTTTAAGTTTTATTGTTGCTTCAGCATCATTAACTATATTTTGAACTTCTGATTTTACATTTTTAAAATTATTGGTTATAGATATAATCTCATTCTTTGTTGCCACGATATTTGAAACAAGTTTATTTACAAGCTCTATATTAGAATGCAAATCTTCTTTAATACTTTGTGCGTGTTCTAGTTCTTGTAAGATTTGTTGCTTAAGTTCTATGGATAAATCTAAATAGGATTTGGTAAGATTTTTGTTTTCCTCTATTTTTTTAAGACCTGCATTAAAATCAACAGCTATGTTGTAATATTCTTCAAGTTTTATTTTTATAATTTCAAAATTTTTATTAAACTCATTAAGTTCAGGATATTTATCTTTAACAAAATTAACTCCATTGCTTATATCTTTTTCTGATTTTATAATGTTGTTGTAGATTTCTTCTATATTATTTAAAGTATTTTTTATTTCATTGCTTATTTTTTCAATTTCATTTCTTTTGTTTTTAGTAAAATCAGTATTGCTTTGAGTAAGCTCGCTATTTTTTACAACTAAATTTTTAAGCTCTAAAATTTGATTATAAAAATTATTAACTTGTTCTTTTAGTCCTACAATTTCTTCTATTCTAGTATTATCTAAAGCAGTAGCAACATTTGAAATTCTTGACAAAACTTGATTTATAATCTCAAGTTTTTCTCTACCTGTTTTTAATTCATTTAAGCTTGTTCCCATTTTTAACCTTCATAATAATCACTATCTTTGATTCTCTTTTCACAAAAGAAAAGCAGATCATCCATGGCTAAAAGCCATTTTTTATCATCTAAATAAGCTATAAAATCAGCACTATTTATACTTTGAGCATAGTCTTTATAACTCAAAGCTCGATTAAATTTTTTTGTGAAATTACAATTACAACCATGTTCTTTCATCATCAAGCTCCTTGCCATCGTTAGCTATATACTCATAAATTATCTTGTCACATAATGCCAGAAAGTCTTTTTCTTCGCATCTTGTAATCAAATAACAAACATAATTAATCACAGCAAAACTAAGTGTTTCATCTATCATTAAATGTTCTTTTTCATTGTCAAAATCAGGCTCATCAGGAATAATCAAAAAATGATTATCTCTAACTCGCCTAAAAACTTTTTCGCCTTGTTCTACATTTTTTAAAAGAACGCTAGGAACACATTTTGATAAAATATAATAAAATGCTTCCATAAAATAAGCTTTCAAAACTTCATCATCTTCTATCATTTTGTAAGAATTTTTAACTTTAGCGATAATGAGTTTTTTAGCCATAATACAAAGCATTATTCACCTTTTGCTGCTTCTAAAACCGCTTTAGCCTTTGCATTATTTCCACTAGTTAATCCCACGCCTATAGCAAAAGCATCAGCATTTCTTACTTCTAAAGTGCTTTGCGTATAAAATCTTTTTGCTTTTGCAGTAATATCAGTTGGAACATCTTCAATCATAGTAGGAATATAAAGCCCATGTTTCATATACTCAAAATCCCCAGCAATTAAAACATCACCCAAACCATATTTAGGGCTTAATAATCTATGCATATGGAAATTTACCGTTCCAAAATCTGTTTCAAGGCTCACTACTTGTCCTACTAGTTTTGTTTCATTGCCTAAAATTCTTGTAGCGAATTTATTGATAGCTCCTTTTAACTCAGCTCCTAAAAAGACATCTTTAGGCGTAACTCCGCTATTCCAAATGGTTTGCAAAATTTGATTAAGTTTATCTTCTGTTAGTTCTGTTGCAGTTCCGCTCCAATCTTCTGCTTCATCAAAAGCTAATACATTTCCACGCTTTCCATTAGAAAAGCTATTTTTTCCTTTAGCGATATAATGAAAAAGTCCAGCCATTTCTCCACTTGTTGCTTCTTGTGCTTGAACATAATCTTTGAAAACTGATTTTTTTACATCACTATCTCTGCCTAGACCAAATAAAGCATATTCCATATCCATTTTATGTTCTTTGGTTTTTTTGCCTATTTGATACTCCATTTCATTGCCACCATATTGATTTGCTTTTAATAAAGCTTTTGATACCATGGCTTCGGTAATGAATATTTGAGTAGCATTTGTAGTTTTTTGGGCTGTGTTTTTTGTTTTACCTACAAATTTACTTAACTCTAAATTTGCATTCTTTTTTGGTTCTTCAAAAGTATCGGTAATCCAACTATGAGTTAAAGGATTTGTAACCTTTGAAGTACCTATTTTATTTAAAATTGGTGTTTCAGTAGCTCCAATTTTAATAATCGTTTCATATATTGATTGTTTTAACTTAACATTTTCTGTTGCGGGTGGGGTATGTCCCATTGAAGGTAAAGCCATTTTTGAATTCTCCTTAGTTTAGTTTTAAGGATTTTTCCAAAAATGGCTATTTCAAATATAGTGTGTTTTGAAATAAAATGAAATTTTTAAGTATTTTTTTATATAATTTCATAGTTTTAAGGATAGCTCTTTGAAGACTTTGTAAAAAGTTTGAAAGGAGGTTAAGATGAACGAAGTTATTATAATCTTAATGCTTTTAGTAGTCCTTATCGTAGCGATAAAGAGCTAGATAAGAACTAATCTTTTAATATAGTTAATGATATTTTAAAGAAACCCTGCTTAGTTTGTCCTTAAAACACTAAAAAGTCTTCAAAAAAAGCAGGGTGAAGACTTCAAATATTTACACTTTTATAAAGTTCTAAACATTCTAAGAAATCATTTTGCATTCTTAAAAGTAGTTTATTCTCTTTGTTTTCATCATCTTTTAAATCTTTTAACATTTTTTCTAGCTTTAAGGCATAATTTTTAAAAGTTTTAAAATCAAAGGCATATAAACCATTTTTAGCCAATATACAATTTAATTTATCTTTAAAATTATTTTTACTTTGTTCTAAATCATACTTTAAAGCTTTAATCTCATTCTCATATTTTTGCTTTTGCTGTGCTAATTGAGATTTGTAACCTAAGCTTTGTCTAAAAGCTAACTTATCGTGCTTCTCATATTCAATATTTCTTAGTCTTTTTTCCATTTCATTAAAAGCTTTGATAAACTCGATTTTCCATTTATAAGCCTTTTCACCTGTAAAACCCATCACTAAAAGAGAAAAAGCGTCGCGAGTGATTTTGTAGCAAGGTAAAATTCTACCCGTGCTATCAATATATTTACTCAGCTCAAAATTGAGCTTAGTAAAATTATCCTTTGGAAATTCATTTATTTTGCGTATAATATTTTTGTGGTTTTTATTGAATACTTCAGCCACGCTTAAAGAAGTGGTATATACTGCATTATCTACCACTTCCAACTCTACATCCACGCCATTAATTACAGCTAATTTTTCCATTTTTTACCTTTTTGTTTTGATTTATAAAAGTTAATTATTTTATAACTTTTATGCAGTGATTATACACTTTTTTATAATATATGTCAAGCATAAAATACATTTTTTTATAATTATTTTTTATTAAAAGTTAAATTTTTATGTATTTTTTGCTATAATAACTAAAAACAACAAGGATATTAAATGGATATAGAAACATTTGAAAAAAAATTAAATGAATTAGAGCTTACAAAAAAAGAATTTGCAAATATGGTCGGAGCTGTTTATAATGGTGTTATCAATTGGAATACAAAAGGCGAAACACCTAAATGGGTTGATAGTTGGCTCATTAATTATGAAAAAGCAAAAGTTTTAGATGAAATTTCAAAATCTATAAAACCTTTTATAAAATAAAAATAGTGTATTTTAAAGCAAATTATTTATTTTAAAAAAAGTAAGATTATAATAAGAATTATTGACACAAAAAGCATAAATATCTTTAAAATGATTAATAATATAAAGGTTTTAAATTAATTTATCTACAATATAAAATAATTTTTATTATAGCTGTAGTATAATTTTTATTATGATCCATAAATAAAAAAATTATTGACAAACAAAAGGTTATCTTAATTATGAGTATCAAAAAAACTATAACTAGCTTATCAATAGTTTGCAGTATGGCATTAATGCCAATAAAAGCTTTAAGTTCACAGTATGTAGGTTTTAATGATGCAAAAACGATACAAAAAACAATAATAAATCGCACTGATTTTTATAAACAAATTTGTGATAGTTTGTATTCTGATATGAAATTTAATTTTAATTCTTTTATGTGCTATAAACATGGAATTACAAAACTAGATGAAATTAAAAAGTTTAAAAAAGAAATAAAAATTCTTAATAAAATTATAAGCGTATCAAAAGAAAGAATGGAAAAAAAAGGAAGTGAATTAAAAGATTTTGATGCCAAGGTACATTATGCATCAGTAGCTTTAAAAAGTGCAATAGAGAAAAAATTAAATCCTGATTTCGTAAAAATATTTGGAGCTTATAAGGGCAAGGAAATAGATATTATAGAATACGCCAAAGGTGTTTTAAAGGCTGAAGAGGAAATTAAAAATGCAGTGTATTAAAAGCTATGATTTCGCATATTACACTACACGAATTGATGATTTTGTACAGCGTAAAGATAGACAAGATATAAAGGTAATACAAGATTTTTTCTGTAGTTTTATTTTATATTATTGGGATAATATTGTTTTGCTATGCAAACAAGAAAATAAAGAAAGTATTGAACATTTTTTATCAGAAATTTGTTTATTGAAAATAGATGATATTAATTTAATATTATCGCAATTAGGACAATTTAAAAATTCAACAACCAAAAGATTGGAATGCTTGGATGTTAAATTAACTTTAAATTCTAAATAAATAACCGAGTTGTCATTCTTTGTATATGAAAAGCCCCAGCTACCTGTCCTTGTTTTTCAATGAGTAGTTTTTGTAAAGCACCTTTTCCATCGTGATAATATTCTGCATAATTTTTTCCAAATTCTTTTAAAGAACGAGATAAAAATCAAGGACTTTAAGCCCTTAATTTTTATTATCTTCGCTCCTTTCTTTTAATTTAATAAGATTTTTTAGCGCATAAGTGCCTATTTTTCCTGCTATTTCCCTGTTATTTTTTTTATCTGTAACCTTATCTATTTTTTGCTTTCTAGCTATAACTTGTTTTATTTTCTTAATTCTTTCTTCTCTAGCTTTTTTATCATTTTGTATTTTTTCATCAAGTCTTTGTTTTACGCTTTTTTTATTCTTTTTCTTTACTTCTTTTGCCTTAATGTTCTCTTTTATATCATCCATTAAGTTTGTTTTAGGCTTAGTTTGGGTAGAATTTTTATCAGAGAACGACACTTGCTTTGTCTCTGAAGATGCCCTAGATGTCGGTAAGGCTCTCGCATTATTATAATATACTACTTCAGCATTTTTCATTTTATTTTTTATATTATTTTGTTTCTTTGGTGAATTGCTAATTATAGTCAAGTGCGTTTCATAATCTTTGCCTATACTTGTAAAATAAGTTTGATTATCTATGTTTTTAATAAATACAAAATCATCCTTATCTCTTAAGACTAATTGTGGATTTTCTAAAGTATCTTTTATATGTGGTATATATTTAATTCTATCTCTTTCAACTAGTTTTAACAAACTCCCCTTGGTAAGCTTTATTTCTCTATCTTTTAAAGCCATTTTTACTTCATTTGGCATATTGGGGATATAATCATCATCAATACTTTTAAGATTAAAAGTTTTCATCCATTCCCTTCTGGCATTTTTATCTATAATATATTCTTTACCATTTTTGCCTATAAATCTTAAAGAATTATCTTTAGGATCAGCTTTATCCATGAAGAAGTTGTCGCCTTTGATAACACCTTCTTTTATTAGTGCATCTTTTAATATTTTATTTTGTTCTTTATCTACTTTAATATAATTATCCAAAGCATCTTTAAAAATTCTACTTTGTTCTTTATCTGCTATTTTTATGTTTTTAAGATTAGATATAACTTCTTTATTGGTTTTAGCAAGTTTTAATGCATCTAATATTTGATTTCTTAACGCTTGCTCTTTAGCACTTTTCATAAAAGGAACTAAAGCATGTATTCTAGCAAAAACACCACTTATTAATATTCTATCAAAAACACCCTGTATTGTTGTGGCTATTGAAGAATTTGTTTTTTTGCCGCTACTAGCTAAAGCCGTCATTATTAAGTCTTTATTGTTTTGATAAATTTTTGCATAAACATTTACTACTTCTTTTGCATATTTTAAATCTTTACTTACAAATTCTACATTATCCATATCTTTTGCTAGGTTCTTAAAATCATATCCTATATCTTCAATTCTATGTTTTGCTAGTAATGCATTAAAAGCATGTTTTTCATTTGCTTTTCGCTCTGCTTCATTCATACCTTCAAAAGCTCTTTTTAAATCTTTGTCTTCATTGATATTTCTAGCACCATTAGCTATTCTTTGCGCGAGTGCTTCGGGTGTTTCTTGGTCTTTGATTTTTCCTAGATAACTATTATTAAAATTTTCTTTTAACGCATAGTTTTTATTAGCATCTTCTAAAATCTTCTTTGCTAGTTCTTTATCACTTGCATTTTTTATCATAGTTTCATCTAAAGTATCTTTTACTAGCCTATAAGCTTCTTTAGTATTATATGTCTTATTTCCTGTGGCTAATTGCTTATTTATAGCACTTCTTAAGTTAAATATTTGCTCAGCACTTAAGTCTTTATCAATAGCATCTTCTAGAAAGCTACTAATATTTGTTTTTATATCTTGCTCTAAAAAATTGTTGTTTTTAAACTCTTCAATCTTTGCTAAATCTTCTTTGCTTAACCTTATTGAGCCGTTGTTAAGCTCATCTATACTTTTTATAGCTTGAGCGTATTCATTATTAATTCTTTTTTTATAAGAGCTATTATCTTTTTGCCAAGCTTTATAATCAAACTCGCCATTTAAACCTGTTTTGTTCTTAAATACTTCATCTTGTTCTTTAATTATATTTAAAAAAGAAATACTAGCATCCTTATCAGTCTTCAAAACATCATCTAAAAAACTTCCTATTTCGGGATAAGCTTGAGCTGATTTTAATAATATTTCTCTTCTTTGAGTAGTTGGAACTCCTTGTAAAGCATTAGAAATATTTTTTAAAATAGCACTTGTTCTTTTAGCGCTATCTTGTATAAATTGTGGATTATTCTTGTTAAGTCCTTGCTCGACAATGTTTTTTAATATTTCTATTGTAGGCTTTCCATTTTCTAAGTATGTTGGATTTTCTTTTGCTATAAGTTCATCTATTTGTTTTTTATTCTCTACATTTTTTGTAAGATTATTAAAAATTGTTTCTGCATTTTGCAAACCACCATCTGTAAATTTTCCTATCATAGGGATATCTTTTTGGGTGATTTTATCTATAACCCTATTACCTAAATTACCCCCTTTTACTGCCATGCCATCTATCATATCTTTACCGGCCCTTGCTCCTGTTTTTGCCATATTATAGGTATTTTTTAAAGCTCTTGCTCCTTTGGCAACTCCTGCAAAAGCTGCATCTCCTATTAAAGAAAGTCCTGCATTTTCGCCCATAAGCATAAGAGCTTCTTTTAAATTCATATCTTGATTTGTATCTTTTGTATTTCCGTAGTAATCATATCCTGCCCCTAAAGATGCACCTAATGCACCACCTGCAACCATACCAAATCCGCCACCTAGCATTGTACCGCCAATGGCACCTGCTGTTCCTAAAGCTACACTAGTACCATTATCTCTTATTCCGCGATATAAATTACCCATTGTGCTACCTTGCACTTTAGAATAATTTCCGTTATTATCTTGCACCCAATAAGAGCCATCATCATCTTGCAATAATCTTCCACGCCCTGATTTTTGCAACTCATCGCCTAAATCTCTCATAAACTGATTACTTTTTCTTGCTACTTCATTATCATCAGCAAAAATAGGTTTAGAGGAATTAAATTTAGATTGCTTATCTAAAATATAATCACTCAAATCATCAGCATTCATAGAAGGATTTTTATTGTAATCATACAAATCTCTTTTGTATTCGCCAATATATCCTAGTGGATTTGTTAAAATTTGGTCTTTAATATTGTGTTTTTCATATTCTTTAGCATATTTGTCTTTATTCTTATAAAAATCATTGATTGCTTCATTTTTTAAATTTGATAAATATTCACTTGTATCTTGATTTTCACTTTGACTTGATCCATCTTGCAAAAAAGAAATAATGTTATTTTCTTGTGGTTTTTCTAATAAAAATTCTCTTATATTCATTGTATCAATCCTTGTTTTTTTAATTCTTCTACGCTAACTTGCATTTTTCTACCTGCTTGATTAACTAATATTACATTACCATTAGCATCAGGCTCTGATATTTGAGCATTAATTCCATTAAAACTAACGCTATGTAATTTTGGTGTATTTTGATTTTGCACTTCTTGTATATTTTGATTAGTTGTTGAATTATCTATAATGACTGCATTTTTACTAGGTTTATTTGAGATTTCATCTTTAATATAATAAGACTCAAGATCCTTTGCCAAACCCTCTCTAAAATCTTTTAAATCTTTTTGTCTTTGCTCTTCATAAAGATTATTGATGTATGGATTTTTTAAATTAGAAATCTTTGCCATTTGCTCATCATAATAAGCATTAATCTTAGCTTCACTAGTGGCTATATAATCCCTTATTGCTTTTTCATATTCTTTAGCATTTATAGTTTGAGCTTTCCAAGCTGAAGGCTCTTTGTAAATTTCATCATGCCTTGTTCTATTATAGTTTGTATCTCTTCTAACCTTTTCATTGTAAATACTATCGCTTATAAATTTAAATAAGCTATCTTGAGCATCATTTATATTATCTCCACCAAAAAGTCCTTTTATGTTTTGCCATGTTCCACCCAAAAGACCTTGCCCATCATAATAAGAATCACCACCACCTTTTTTTATGGTGTTAAATCTTTCTTGTATTGCTCTCATCTCAGGATTTGACTTTGTATAGCTTGGTAGATTAAGTATTGCTTGGTCTGCTAAAATTTCATCTTTTTGCTCTCTTGCATTTATTGCTTGCTGTCTTAAAGCATTTTGCATGGCATATTGTCTAGCTCTTTGGTTATAATTCATTTGCCATTGCTGATCTGCTATATTTGCTCTTTCTTTTTGATAATCAAAGTTTCTCTCATTTTGCAAAAGCTGATTATTTTGCATAGCCTGATTAAATTCCATTTGTTGCTTTCTTAAATCTTGCTCTTGCTGAAACTCATTAGCTTTAACTTTATCATCAAAACTTTTACTCATGATGTCATATAAGACACCACCGACTTTTCCTGCGTTTTGTATAACGCCTGTATCAGGATTAAATACTACTCTTTGTGGGTTATAAAATGCCATTTTGTTTCCTTTATTCTTTCTTTTAAAATAAAGGATTTAAGGAAGTTTGTGTATAATTTTAAAAGGGTGTAACGCCAAAGGGTCGCCACCCTTTAGCGTTAATTTACCGCCCAGTTGGGAGGTGATTAAATTGCTAAGCAAAATTATAGTTATAATTATACTACTTTGTATAATTATAGTCAAGGCTTATTAATACTTGATTTCCCCTTTTTTAAGGGGAGCTATAATTTCCCTTTGGCTTCCTTAAATCCAAATCTATTTAATTACTCCAAACATTTTGAAGTTTATTTTCCATATTCTTTCTTCTGTTTAACTCTTCATTGGCTAAAAACTTATTGAAGTTATAAGCATCTTTTTGTAAATCAAAATTTTTCTTTGCCATTTTTTGCTGATTATAAGCACCATATAAAGCGCCCCCAGCGCCTAAAACATTTCCTAATCTATCAAAATTAGTTACTTTATTTGCATCAGAACTTTTAAATAACCAATCTCCAAAATTACTAAAAGAATTTTTTAATCCATTTAAAAAACCACCACTGCTACTTGCTAAATTTGGAGTAAAATTGCTTGTTTTCATCAAAGTATCTGCAAAGCTAGATCCTAATCCCGTACCACCTTTTAAAGCTGTTATAAAATCCATAATTTCTCCTTTATACTAAACTTAATAATTCTTTGCCTAGATCTATCTCGCTAACTTCGCCTTTTTTTAACTTATCGTTAAAATCACTCGTTCTTACATTATTATTTGCACTTGATAAATCTTCAGCTTTTTTGGCATTATTTGATTTTCCGACCAAATTAAGCAAGGTTTTCCAGCTGTCAATATTACCTTCGCCTAAACCATTTAATTTTGTTGCAAGTTCTGCCATAGCCTTTAAATCCGCATCAGGATAGGCTTTTCTTAACTCGCTTTCTACTTGTGCGTATTTAGCGATTAGTGCATCTTGCTCTTCTTTGTCTTTTTGCTTTTTATCAAGCTCTTCAAGCCTTTTTAATTTCTCATCAAGTCCATCAAGTCCTAATTCTTTTAAATACTGCTCTCTTTGTAATTCTTGTTCGCTTGGCTCTTTTTTTGGATTTTTTAAAGCTTCAAGCTCACTCATTAAAGCATTTAATTTGTTGTCATTTTCACTTTTATAAGCTTCAAACATCGCCTTATAATCAGGCTCGTTCTCATTAGCAACCTGCATAGGTTCATTATCTTCTACTTGCGTAGGTTCATCGCCATTATTAGCAACTTGTCCTTTATCATCATCTGTTATGACATTTATTAAATCTTTTAAAGCATCATTTTCCATCTTCTTCATCCTTTATTTTATTGATTATTATGTCTAAAAAAGCCATAGTTTAACCTCACTTCTTTTTCATCGTTATTTTTTGCTATATAAAAACATTCACTATATTTTGCTTTTATAAATTCGATTAAATTCTTTCCTCCTTTAGTTTTAGATATATCGCTTTTAATTTCAATATTGAGCATTAGTTTCTCCTTGTTGCATTTCTTGCTTATTTTCAAAAGCAAATAGGCTATTTACATTCTTTACACCTAAAATTGGTAATAATTCTTTAGTAAGTTCTTTACTAGCATTTATAATCCCATAAGCAGAATTTGCATCGCCTATACTCATATACATTTGATATAACCCAGAAAAAACTTGCATACTAGCTTGAATTCCTGCACGTCTAATTTCTTTATTCATGGCACCTGTGCCGGTTTGAATTTTAAATCTAAAACTAGGTATATCCTCTCTTTGAAAACCATTAAAAAAACTATCTTCTCCATACTTAAAAACAAGCATTGCAAATCTATCAAATAAAGGCTCTATAAAAGTTTCGTTATACTGTCTTATATAGTCAGCACTTCTTCTTCCGCCTTCTTGTGCTTTTATGCTAATTTCTGTTGCTGTTTCATTTTGTGCAGTTTGAGCTCCATTGTTTTGTGGACTAACTCCTGTAACTTCTGTGAGTTCGCTTTCTAAAAGCTGTAAATTTATTCCCGCACTATTTACATTTGGTGGTGGTAATATTTGCACACCCTTTGGATCGTCTGTATATATTGGTTTTCCTAAGGTTTCTATATCTTCTCTGCTTACTCCCATTGATTTTGGCATCATTATTTTAGGCATGATATGAGTTCTTACTGCATCGATTAAAAGATTTCTAGTTATATTAATTTCATCTTGCAAAGGCATAGCAGAAGCCATTATAGGCTCGCCATAAGCACTTACATAGTTTTCGTTATCTATCTTTTTAAGTTGTGGCAGCATTGAGCCCCAGACAAAAGGCTGTCCATCTTGCAAAGTAACTTCATTTCTAAGTAAATTATTTTCAAATAAGGTAGAAACCACCCACTCATCATCGTTTTTTCTTTCATAAATATCATAAAGCTTCACTTTTTTATACTCATCATCTTCGTCAAAAAGCTTTTCAATTTCTATGTTTTTATAAAATCCTAGCTTTTGTCTTTCATGGATTTGATTATAAGTTAGGTAAATTTCATTAACTATATATCCTACATCCTCGCTATTTAACGCATTTGGATCAAAGAATATACTATCAATATCTACTCTTTCAATGCGTGGCATTCCTTTATGCCAAGTAAGCTTAGCTATACTTGTTCCCACAAGTAAAACATCTAAGAAAAGCGGTTGAAAAATCTTAAACATATTGATTTTACCACTATAAAAATCAATTGCATTCTGCCATAGCTCTATAATCGTATCATCGCTATTAATGTAAGTTTCAATATCTGCCATTCTCTCACTATTAAAATATACATCATTTAAGCTAGTGATTAAATACTTTACCTTAGCGTTTATTTTTGGTATGTAGATACTTGATTTATTTCTTTTTCTCAATTTTTGCATTGCCTTATTTTCAAGCAAATAAGCATCTTGCAATTCTTTAAAGTGTGGTTTGTAATTTTCATATCCACTTTTACTTTCTCTAATGAGTTGTGTTAAAAACGACACTCTCTCATCATTAGTTCTTTTTGTTTTCATTCATAATTCTCCATATTGTTGTTTTGCTTAAATTTGTTATTTTTAAAATATCTTTTTCATTCACTCCTTTTTCAAATAAAAACTCCGCAAATTCTCTTTTAAATTTCTTTTTAGAAATATTATTAAATCCTGATACAAGCTCTAAAAATTCATTTGCAAGACTTGACTTTATAGCCTCATCGCTTAAATTTGAAAGCTTTTTTATTTTGTTTACATCAATTGCATCATAAATCATTAAAAACTCACCAGCCATCATAGCTCCAATCTTCATTAGTATTGTTTCTGCTGTATAGTTTTTCAAAAAAAGTTAATGCCACCGCATCGCTAACATCAGGACTTTTGCCATAGTTCTTTTTTAATTGTTCTTTTGAAACTATCTTTAAAAGCCCCTTGTCGCTATATTCATACTCAATCATTCTCATATCTTTTTTTAATTCTTCATCTTTAACAAGCTCCATGTGTTTTAAGTTTTTAGCAAAGGTAAAATACATTTGCGCTCTTTTATTTAAGTATTCATTACTGGTTGCAGAATTTGCAGAATTTGCCTCAAATACAGGCAAACCATAATTTAACAAGACATCATACACGCCAACGCCAAGACCGCAAGTATCTATAAAAATACCTTTTGGTTTATCTTCGCTTTGATTGTATTCGGCTAATATTTTATTTGCTAATTCCATGGTTCCAAGTTGTGAGTATTTTTTTATTTCATCAATTACAAAACCTTTTCTTTTTGCAAGAACACTCTTATCGTCTCCATATCTTGCTACATCAAGCCCCCAAATATTCTCGCCTTGCATTTTTTCAATGCTAAAAGAGTTCTTGCTCATCGCATTTTCAATTTCAGTTAATGCAAAAAGCTCCGCACCCCCGCTATCTATAAACTCGCCATAAATTTCTTGCTTGACAACTTCACTACCTTCTCCGCCTACTTCTTCAATAAGTTCTTTAATCTGATCTTCTTTTAAAAATGGATTATCATAACTTGAGAATTGAAAATGTTTCCAATTTTTATCGCTGAGTTCTTTTCTGCAAAGTTCATAAAATAGATTTTTTCCTTTAGGAACTCCACCGATAATCGCTCTTGATTTAGGGTTATCAAGCAACATAGGGCGTATAGCGTTATACCAAAGATACTCTCCTTTGCTGCCTTTTAAAATAATTCCTGCTTCGTTTAAGATAACAAGGTCGTATCCAAAACCTTCGATATTTTCACTTCTTTCAGCACTTCTCATATGAAGCACAGCTTTATTAATAATTAGTTTCTTATCTTGCACGCTCCAAGAATAAAAATCTTTTGGCAAGTTTTTTAACTCAGGTGTAAAATATAACTCGTAATAATTTTGTAAATTTGCTTGTATGGTATCCACCCATAATACATTTTGTCCTAAAAGCAAGTTTTCGATAACAAACTTAGCACTTCCCCTTGTAAAACCAAGTCTTCTGCCCTTTGCTACAGTTATAAAGCGTGGATTTTTATCATCAAAAACTTTAAGTTGTGCCGGAGTGTAAGAAAAGTCAAGCTTTAATTTCATTTGATTTCACTTCTTATAATTTCAATTTTTTGAACGTTATCGCTGACAACTTCTTGTTTATCCACATATCCATGTTGATTTTTTAGCAAGAACATACTAACGCTAGGTGTATAAGTGCCGATTAAGGAATGGTTTAAAATATCCATTTCACATTTTTGCTTAGCTTGAGATACAATTTCTCCAAAATCCTTATCCTTCTCCCACTCGCCTAAAGTTTGCATTGTAATTCCT
Organism: Campylobacter sp. 110; assembly: GCF_002383965.1. Classification (NCBI taxonomy): domain Bacteria; kingdom Pseudomonadati; phylum Campylobacterota; class Epsilonproteobacteria; order Campylobacterales; family Campylobacteraceae; genus Campylobacter; species Campylobacter sp. 110. Next base: position 17,088 of record NZ_NXBD01000039.1, read on the forward strand.
AAATACACAGCTAATCCCACTTTTGTTTTAGGTGCAAAAATAACACTCTCCTTAGTTTCTTTTAAGACAACTCTTTCATTAAAATAACTCTCTATCTTTGATACAAGCTCTTCTTTTGTCATACTTTTGCCATTTGTCATCATTCTAGCCATCAAGCCACCCCTTCTTTAAAATTAAATTCTTTGATTTCTAGGTCTAAAAAAGATTTTTTAAAACTAATAATCTCATAATCGCCTTTTAAAACATTCTTATCGTTTTCAAATAACGCATCTAACACGCATTTTACGATATTGTCCCCATCGCCATGCCTTTTGCTGTTAAATCCTATTTTTAAAGAAAACTCATATTTCTTTTGCTTATCAAAGGCTTGAAAACAGCTAATATTATTTTGTCTTCTAAACTCCATTTGCAAGAGTTTTTTAAAATCTAAATATTTAAGATAATCTTTACATGTAAATTTAGATCTTTGCGTGGTTCTTTTATAAGGAACTGGGTTGCTTTTTAAATCAATTTTTAAAATATACTTTTCCATTTCAGACTTTCTTAAATTTAGCTTATGCGTTTAAAAGCTATTTTGCTTTTAAGAATTTTTTCAAATCTACTCTTATTCTCATTAAATAGCCTTTTTTCTTCAGCTTTTTCAAGCTCTCTCATTTCATCTAAAGTTAAAACTCTTTCTATTTCTCGCACTGGTAAAGAATGCTCTAAATCTCTTCCTATCCTATCTTGATTTTTGAACATGAAATCAACTAAAGCTTCTTTAAATTCTCCATTAGCTATCAAATCACCATCTTTATAAGTGATTTGCTTAAAAGTATTGATGCAAATTAAAGAATCAATAGATTCTTGATTTATTTTAATTTTTTGATTGCTTCCGTAATTTGCAAAATATGAGTATTTAAAATCGCCTTTAAAAACTCTAAAGCAAGCTTGATTTTTGTATTTACTGCAAAGCCATTCTAAAAATATTTCCTTATCTTCAAAACGCTTTTTAAACTCGATTTGAGCCCTTTTGCAAACTCTTCTTAATTTCTCATAGCTTGTCCCTACGATATTCTCTCTTTCTAAAGTTTCGAAATAAAAATCTAAGAAAGAATGAATATCCTTAACGCTTTTGAGATATCTACCTACAATATCAGTTGCTTGAGCCTTATTAATTTCCAATAAGTCCATTAAAATTTGTATTTTTTCTTGCATTTTTTACTCCTTAAAAGCATTCTAAGAGCTTGTCTTTGTTCTCATCTTTCATTCCGTAATACTCCATCAAGTTATCAACCACACTAGGATTGGCTTCTTTTTTTCTGTTAAAACGCTGATTTTTTCTTGCTTCATTTTCTTTAGCGTATTTAAGCCATGTATAAAGACTTCCTGCCACACTTGACATTCTTTTTCCATTTCTTTTCCATTCCCTAGCATCCCAATAGCCTATAAAATCATTAGCCAACTCTTCACCAAAGTTTGTGCCATTTTTCTCATTAAAAGCTATTATTTGCCCCATAAGCTCATTAGCATTTGGGATTTTAAACTGTTTTTTTGCCATTTTCTCTAACTCCTTTTTGCTAAAATCAATAAAGCTCGTCACAAAAGAGGCGTTTTGATTACAAACGCGTTCTTTCTTTTCTTGATTATTTTTTAAATTTTCTAAATTCTCTTTTTTTATAAATTTATTATTATTTATATTTATATTTATATTATTTATAAATTTATTATCGCGTGCGTGCGTGCGTGTTTCTATATAATGCAATTTCTCTTTTTTTTCGTTTTCAGTAGTTAATTTTCTGTCGATTGATGAAGTGTTATTTTTAAGAGTTTTGCTTAGCTTTTCATCACTGTTTTTAAGCAAAGATAAAGCTTTGTTAAAATGCTTTTTAGCTTGATAATTTTCATCTTTTAAAATCCACTCATAAAAATTTAAAGAGCCATTTCTAACCTTTTTAATTTCTAAAAGTCTGAGTTCAATTAATTCTTTTTTAGCAATTCTTAATCTATTTAAACTCATTCTTTGATTGTTTTTAACTTTTATAAACTCTCTTAGATAGATCTCACTTACAATCGTTTTTTCACTAAGCTTTGCTAATTGAATATACAATGCTAAAGCATCAACACTAAGACCACCATAAGCTATAGTGTTTGATAATTTCAAATAGCCTTTTCTCTCTCTTAGGCTTTTACGCCCCAAAGCTACATCAAAACTTGCTATAAAACTTGGTATCACCAACTCTCCTTTATGTTATAATTTAAATTAAAAAGGCTTTTTATGTTTAATTCTTTCTTAATTTGTCCTCACTACCGTGATAAAAAATGCGTTTTAGATAATGATAAATGCAAGATATTAAAATCCCAGCCGAAATACGAGCCACTAGAAACAGTCTAAAATCCAACATCATCAAAGTAAAAATAAATAATCCTATAATCTCAATCAATCTTTCAAGCATTTCATTCCTTAATCCGTTTTAAAAAGTCCTTTGCTATAATTTTTTTGCACCCAATCAAGAAAAGGACTTATCAAAATGGATAAATTACCTAGGAGAAATCTAAGTCTTATTAAGGCTTAGATTTTTATCATTCTCAAGCAAAGCACCAGCAAGTTCCATACTCTTTTCATTGCCTTTTTCATTCTCTATCCTTTCTTTTTCTCCCACGCTTAGGTATGTTTGTAAGATTGCTACGAACATCCACCCAAAATTCATGAGGTATTCCATAGAGTTTTTTAAACTCTATTTGTTTTTTAAAGCTTGGGCGTGATTTATTTGTTCTAATCTTTTTAACACTAATAACCGTATAGTGATTACTCAATATTTTTGTAAAATCAAAAAAATCTATTTTTTTCATAACGAAAGTATAAAATAAAGAAACTTAATAAATATTTAATTATGTTTCTAATTATGGAACATTATTTGCTTAAAAAAAGTGTATAATTTTTATACTAAAAAAGGAGAGAATATGGGAAGAAATGGAGATATATTCGATTTTCATTTTGATACTGAAAAATTTAAATTTTATTTAAAAAATAGAGATAAAAAAGTTACATATCAAGATTTGATGGAAATTTTATATAAAAATGGCATAGAAAGCTCAGAAGCAACAATAAAAAAATGGTTGATGTCTAAAGAAGATAATAAAACAAAACCTAAACCACAATATATAAAAATTTTATGTAATGCATTAGATATTCCTTTCAACGAAGTGATATTGCAAGATGTTTTTAGAAACGATAATCAAATAAATTTCAGATATTTTCCAGATATTTATGCGAGTGCAGGACTTGGAACATCATCTCAAAGCGAAGAAGTAAAAATTGTTTCCGTTGATGAAAATTTTCTAAAAGAAATTTTAGATATACCCATAAAGAAGAGTTATGATATTATAAAAATTAATGGCGATAGTATGGAACCTATTTTATCTAATGGTGATTTTATTATTATAGATAGAAGTAAAAATTCACTTGAGACTATTTCAAACGCAGATATTGTTATTTTTAGAAAAAATGATGATTTATTTTGCAAAAAAATTAAAAAAGAACCTTTTGAAGATTATATTTTTTTAGTTTCTGAAAATAAAAAATACGAGGATAAAAAAGTAGATAATAGCGAATTTGAACAATGCGAGATCTTAGGTGCAGTAGTATCAAAAATGGCGATTGAAACCTTTAAAAATTTTATAGAAGTGGTGGGAAGATAAATATAAAATCATAAGCTTGTTTGTGATAAATTTTAATTTTTATTTTATTTGAAGAGTTAAACTGATAAAATTAGTTAAATGGAACAAGGAGTTAATTATGAAAGGAATAATCTCTGGCGTATGTGCCATAGCTTTGCTTATATCGGCTAACACATTAAATGCTGACTATAATGCAAAGTTACCCATAGAAGTAAAATCAAAAAATACTCAACATGCTTTAAAAACTGTTAAAACGGAAGATTATATTAGTTTGTGCAGTGAAGTTGAAAAATTAAATAGATGGGCTTTTTATACTAGTTTATGTGACCAAAATTATTTTTTAACACTTGAAGGAAAAAATAAAATACAAGAAAAGCAAAAAATAAGAAAAATTATTAAACAATTAAATAAAACAATTGCAACTTCTAAAAAAAGAATGAATGATAAAAATTTTACAAGATTTGAAGATGCTGATTTAAAAGTGTACTACTCATCTTTAGCGACAAAAAATATATTAGAAATCATACTAGATGAAGATTTTATGAAGATTACAGGTGGCTTTGATATTTCGTTCTTTAAAGAAGATTTTGATATTATTGAATATGGAAAAGGCGTAGAAGAGGCTCAAAATATAAAGGGGCTTGTATGAAAAACTTTGCATACATAATTAATGTTTTTAACATGATTCTTAAGGAAGAAAATAGAGATACAATAAAGTATTTACAAAAAATTTTATGTACTGTTATATTGGCTAGATATGATGATTTTGTAAAAGATTATAAATCCTTTAATAATTTTAAGCAATATCAAACATTTGAAGAATGTCTTGCTTTTATTTTTCAAATAGAGCTTAACCGAATAGAAAAAACTTTATTTTTATTAGAAGAATTTAAGAATATTCAAAATGATATTACTAGATGCATGAATGTAAAAATAGATAATCTTTAAAATAAAAAAGTTATAGTCTTAAAAGCTTTATAGGTGTTTTATATGTTTTTTTAAAGCGTTTTTTAAATTATTTTTTATCATCTAAAAGTCTTTTTATATTTTCTATTTTAAATGTTTTTATATTAATTTACCCTCAATACCCCATCAACCTTTTATATCCATCGCAAGCAAGTTGATAACCATTAAAATTATAATTTTCCAAACTTTTTCTCATATTCTGATAATTTTTCTTTTAAATTTTCATTTTCTTTATACATTGCATCTATTATATCTTCTCTTTTGTCTTCAGCTATTTTATAACTTTCATCTGCACTATGTTCATCATCTGATATTGTTTCAATTAGTTGTTTTAGAGCATCATTATCCTCACTTCTATCTTTTTCTTCACGCTCTTGAAGTAACAAGCTACAACACTCTTCAAGCAAAATAATATCTTTTTCTGTTTTTTCTCTTGTTTCATCAAAATCTTTACGAATTTTATATATATTCTCTATAAAGTGAATTTTAAAACTTTCATTTAGTTCGTTTAAATTAGCTTTGATTAAAGATATTTCTTTATTTATATCTTCTATTTTTTTCTTTTTCTTTTTTTTATTTTCTAGAATAAACATAATAATATAGTACATAATTACAATGCTAATAATAAATATAAAAAAATGCATATGTTTTTCCCATAATATATTTCATTCTTAAAAATTATACCACAAAAATATTTTTAAAAAAGTTTCTAATTAATATACTAAATTAAATTTTAATTAAGTTTCTTTATTATATACTTTTATCAACAAAACAAAAAGGATAAAAAAATGCTAGAGGTTAAATTAGATTTAAGACCTGATATTAAAAAAATGCTAGAAATAGTCTTTGAAAGAAATTATTCAAAAAGTTACGCTTCTTTGGAAGAGTTTTTAGCTAATGTTCTTCATAATGCAGTTAAAAACTTAATCACCAAAGAAGCATTTGAAAACAAAGGATTTGTTATTTCTCTAAAAGATTAGGAGTTTCGTTTAAAACTTGAAAATCTTTGTCATTTAGTCTTTTTTCAAGGGTTGCGACTTTACTTTCTAGCTCGCTAACTCTTAAAAGAAGATTATTAAGTTGAGCTTTTAAGCTTTGTATTTCGTCCATTACATCACCTTCCTAGAGTGAAAGTGATTATAACTAAAAAAAGGATAAAAAATGAGTTTTACAGATCTTTATTTTGATAGAGAAGAAAAAAGAATTTCTAACTACGCAAGAGAATTAGTTAAAGATGAATTAGAGAGCAGAGAAAACTTTGCGGACATTTTTAACTCTTTGCAAGAATTTAAAAATATTTTAGAAGCAAGCTTGGAAGATGATGAAGATATTGCAGCTTCTTTGCAAGCCTATGGAGATGAGTTTATTAACGATACCTATGATTTATTGGAAAAAGTAAGGAAATTTGAGAAGAAATACGAAAAGCTTTATTAAAAGTTTAACAAGTTCTTTTTATTAAAGAACTTTCTTAAGCTTTTGACCGCTTGGAAATTAAGCTTAATTGCTAATGTTCTTTTTTTTGCTTTACTCTTACCCACGCAGTGGGACGGGGGCTTTAGCAAAGCGGTTTTAAACGAATTTATTTCGGATAAAACAATAGCAATAGCATAGCGGAAGGGTTAGCAAGTTATCCATAAACTTGGCTCGATATTATTGTTTATAGTGCTATTTTTAAGGTTTTCTTGCACTTTAAAAACGACAGAAAATCAAGAGTTTAAGAAAAAGAAAGTATAATTATAAAGTTTAAGTTGCTAACTTGTCTCGGTGTTGAGAAAGGAGGCTCTAAAATGTGGGATAAAATTTTAACAATTTTAATCTTAATCTTAGAGCTAATTAGAGAGCTTATAAAACTCTAATATTTTTTAACACAGACAAATTCTAACCAAATCCGCTTAGCATAAACTTAAACGATTATACAATGCCGAGACTTGCGGATTTGCTCGGCTTTTCTTAAACTCCTTTAATGCTTAAATGGGGCAACTTTTACAAATTAACTACTTGAGAATTTACCTTTTTTGTTTTATTTCCTATTCTAAAGAACTCAGTTGCCCCTTTTAAGCATTAATCTAAAAGGAGAAAAATGAAAGCTTATCACACAAAAGAACAAGTCATCATTAAACTTAGCAAAGATGAATATCGAAAAGAAATGAAGCTAAATAAATCTTTAAAAGATGAAAATAAGTCTTTAAAAGATGAAATTTCTAGTCTTGAAAATGAAAAAATAGAGCTTTTAAAGCAGTTAAAAGACCAAATAGAAGCAAATATGAAAAATATAAAAGAAATTAGCTCTTTGCAAAATAAAATTTATGAGCTTCTTTATGCAAAAGAAAGGTCGAAACTATGTTCTTAAATAGTAAAAAAAATGAAAAAATAAGATATTTAGAAAAAGAAATTCAAAGGCTAAAAGGTGTAATAGCATTAAAAGATACTGCTATAAATGAAATTTCATTGAAGCTAGAAGAAGAAATTGAAATCAATGTAAAACTCAGTAATTTTCGTATAAAAATACTTGATGCTTTAGGGCTTATAGGCGTTTTTAAAAATGATGATAAAGCTATTAAAGAAGTAAAAAGATTAAAGGAGAAAGAATTATGAAAAAACAAACAAAACCGCTAAGTATAAGAATTCCATTAGAATTAAAAGAAGAGTTGCAAAAAATAGCAGATAAAGAATACCGCCCTTTAGCAACTCAAATAGTTAAAATTTTAAGCGATTATGTTAAAATAACCAGTAAAAAGGAGAGATATGACAAGTGAAGAATTAAAACAATTTTGCAAGGAAAGAAATTTAACCTATAAAGAGTTAGCCGAGTTAATAGGTTTTGGTGAAGGTGCGGTAAAAAATGCTATTTCTACTGAAAAAATAAGTTTTCAAATGGCACACGCCATTAATATGCTTAAAAAAATTTTTGAGCTAGAAGCAAAACTAGAAAAAGCAGAAGCTATCAAAAAAGACTTTAAAGCGTGGATTAACGAAAATTAATCCACAAAGTAAATTTAAATTACTTCTTTATCTACAAAAAATAAAAATAAATTATTATAAGCTTGACAATAAGTAATTAATATGATATAATTGTGTTATCAAAAGTAAAAATAAATTACTTTTGAAATCCAAAATAAAGGAAACACAATGCAAAGATTAGATTTTTTAATCAAAATTGCCCTTTTGGTTTATCTAATTTGTAAGATTATCCAGTTATGGATATAAGCAAAGGGCGAAAGCCCTTTAAATCTTAAGCATTGTGTATCCTTTAATTATAGCATAAGGAGCTTAAAATGAGTGAAATTTTAGAAGTTTTACAAGTGGTTTTACTTGCTTATATTGCATTAAGGCTTAGCAAATGAGCCAAGAAGAAAAGTTTTTAGAATGTTTAGCAAAAGCGACTAAAGGAAAAAAGGATTTAAGCAATTTTGAAGTATTGGAATTTGCTTTCAGTATATTTTGTTGCCTTGATAATTATATTCAAAATAACAAGGCTAGAGATAAAAAAATTTTAAAATTATTAAAAGGAGATTAAAATGAATTTAGAAATATTTAGAAAAGATGAAAATAAAGAAATAAGCTTAACCTCTTTAGAGATAGCAGAGCTTACAGGAAAAGAACACAGAAATGTTACAAGAGATATAGAAACTTACTTAGAAAAAGTGGTTGAAGGGGGTGTCTTCAAATTTGAGCATACCTACCAAAACCCACAAAATAAGCAGTTTTACAAGTGTTACCGCTTACCAAAAAGAGAAGTATTGATTTTAGTGAGTGGATATAGCGTAGAACTAAGAGCAAAGATAATCGATAGATTAGAATACTTAGAAAATGAGCTTAAGAAACAAAGTTATAAACCGCTTTCATTAAAAGAAAGTTTGCAAATGCAATTAGAACTTTTAGAGAGAAATGAAAAGCTTCAAATTGAAAATGTAAATTTAAAAAATGAAGCCAAAGAAAACGCACCACTTATTCACTTTGCAAATCGTATAAAAGATACTAATGATGCTATTTTAATAAGAGATTTCGCAAAAATACTTTATGAAAAAAATAAAATTGAAAT
>NZ_NXBD01000040.1:0-2388 GCF_002383965.1 Campylobacter sp. 110
GATTATGGTGGTGGAATTAGAAATCTTGGCACAACTGGCAGTATAAATCTAGATTTAAGACAAGCTCAGCATTTTATCTTAACAATGACAGCCAGAGGAGCTATTGGTATAGCAAATTGGGGTGGAGCAGGTAAAAGTGGAACTATCACTGTCAATAATGCTCAAAATATCACTGCTTTTTCGGCACCTTTTAAATTTAGAATAGCTCAAAGTGGATTTAGTGGCACTGAAACTTTTGCTTATTTTTGCATAGCTTCGAATAATGTAAGATTAGTAAGGACTTAAAATGAACTGCCTCCTTCTTTCTAATAATGGCATAGCACTAAATTTACCTCCATCTTTAGGAGGCTCGGTTGCAAATTATAATTATATGTTAAAGCTAGACATGATTTATAAACAAGCAGTGGTATTGCCATCAAATATTAATAATAAAGAAGTGGTTATGTTAGGCGAAGTTTGGACGACTGGAAGTATGTCTAATAAAACTTCTGCAAATACTTTGAATATCACATGGAACATTTTTAACTCTAATGTAGAATTGCATGGTTTAAGTAAATATTACGCTGCCAATGCAAAAATCAAAGTAGAGAAAAAATTCAAATTTGGAAATATAAATAACTTACAAATAATGCTAAGTTCTTATCAAAGTGGTAGTGCAAATGCAACTCCTGGTTGGAATTTAGGTGGTGGGAATAGATTAAACCCAAGAGCAAAATTAACATTATACTGGAATTAAGAAAGGATAAATATGTTTTATGATTTAAAAAATAAAAGTTTAAAATATGATGATATTTTTTTAAAAGATGTAAAAATACAAAACGAAGAAGGTGAAATTGATGCACAAGATATTTATTTTTTAAGTGCTTGCGATAATGAGCTTTTAAAAGAGCTTGGTTTTGCTAAAGTTGAAGAAGAAGAAGAAGTGCCAAGCTTTGATGAAAAAACACAGACACTTAAGCAAGTTCAAAATTACGATGAAGAAAATAATCTTTATATTGTTTCTTATGAGATTAAAGAAAAAACCTTAGAAGAGTTAAAAGAATTAAAATTAGAAGAGTTAAAAGCTATAAAAGAAGAAAAGCTTTTGTTTATGCCTTTTAAAAATACTACATTTCAAATTGATACTGAAGCAAAAATTAATATCAGCGGAAAAGTTAGCGAGATAATGTTAGCAAATCTTAATAATACTCCTTTGGAAAATATTGCTTGGATTGATCAAGATAATAAAATCACTACATTTAACAAAGAAGAATTTCTAGAATTTGGGGTTGGTATCGCTAAATATACTGAAAGTATTATTTTTAAAAATGATGAACTAAGAAATAAAGTGAAAAATGCCACATCTTTAGAAGAATTAAATTTAATTGCATGGGAGAGTGAAAAATGAGTGCTGAAAATATAATAAAAGAAGGTACTATACTCGGTTCTTTAAGTGGATCTGCATTATTAGGATTGATGGTTTTTGTCTTAGCTGGGATTGCATGGCATTTATATAAAACTTTACATAAAGAAGCTGGGGAAAGAACCAAAGAACTTATAAGTGAAACCAAAAATACCAATGTTCTTATTAGAGAACAAATTGCAGTATCCAGAGCAAGTAATGATAGCTTAATCAAATTTATACAAACGCATTGCTCTAAAACTAACGATAAGCTAGAAGCTATAGAAACAGATCTTATGCGAATGGATGAAAGGCTTGTTAAGCTCACTCAAATAAGAAATGATGAGTTAAGAATGATTTATAAAAGAAAGGAAAACGAATGAAAATTGCATTTTATAAAGTTAAAGAAAATGACAAATCTACTTTTCTTGATAAAGCAATAGCTTTTTTTACTTCATCTTGGAAAGAAAGATTAAATGGAGATTTTTTAAAATCCTATTCTCACTGTGAAATAATCTTAGACAATTTAATGATTAGCTCAAGTCCTAGAGATAAAGGAGTAAGAATAAAAGAATTTAAAGACACTGGCAGATGGGATTTTATAGAAATCAATGATATAAATGAGACAAAAATAAAAGAATTTCTTTACTCTCAAATAGGAAAAAAATATGATTTTTTAGGAATTTTGGGTTTTTTCACATTCACAAAAGATAGTGAAGACAAATGGTTTTGCTCTGAAATCATAATAAGAGCGTTGCAAATAGGCGGCTTGGTTGAACTAGGAGATATGAATGCAGGAAGCTCAAGTCCTAATAGATTATATAAAAAACTAAAGGATACAAATGAAAATTAAAATCATTAGAAGATACACAGGTAAAACTTGCGTTATTGGTAAATTTAAGGTTTTAGATGATGAAGAAAAAATTCTTTTTGAATGCTTTGCATTGGAAGAAGACAAAGAAGGTTTAGAAAGTGGCAAAGATTTAAGAATACCTGAAGGAAATTAT
>NZ_NXBD01000041.1:0-7476 GCF_002383965.1 Campylobacter sp. 110
GATGTTACATTATTTTAGATTTAAAAAAGATGGCAATTGCACTAAAATTTTGTTGCGAAAAAAGAAAACGATTTTTGACAAGCCAAAAGAAACTTACATTTCAAAAAAAAGCGATATTTTAATCACTGGAATAAATGCTTCTGGTAAATCCAAACGCCTCAATTCTTTTTTACAAAATGCTAAGGATCTTTGGAAAAAAGAACATGTTATTTTTTTTCATGCAACCGATAGTCTTTCTGAAATTTTTCATCGAAATTTAGACAACGATGATGAGACTAAACGTCTTATTTATGGTGAAAACGCCAATTTAAATTTAGAAAATTTGGACACTTCGAAAAATTATTTAAAAATAATTGCACTTGTGGAAAAGTCTAAAAATTCTACACTAATCATCGATGATTTAGACAAACTTAACGGCAAAAAGCTTGAGATGGCAAAAGAGCTTTTGAGAAACTGCAAACGCTTTATCGCGACTGCAAAAGATGAAATTTCTATTAACAAAACAATTGGCGGAATTTTAAAATCACGCCGAAAAAAATTAGAGATCGTTTCTTTGAGTTCGAAAGCTTCCATCGATGCAACAAATGCTCTTTTAGTTCTTTTTGTTTTAGCGCTTTTTGCAACTGGACTGTATGAACTAGCTTTGCTTGTTACCGCTGGAAGAATAGCTATGCGTGGAATGCAAAAATGAAATTGAAAATTTTAATTTTAGTCCTTTGGCTCATGCCTCTTTTTGGTGATTACAACGCATCTAAAATCACGAAAGAAGATTTAGAAAATTTAGCAAAAATGGACGCATCGATTTATGAAAAAAGCACGGCACGCCAAAGGCTTAGTGTTGATCAAATTGTAAATTTAATTTGGGTTAATCGTGCTATAAAAATTGAACCGCTTTTAGAACGCTTTAACCTTAGCGTCTCTGGCTTCGCTGGTGAAAAGTCTAAAATTTCATATTATGAAAGTCCGGACAAATATGAAAAGTTACGACCTTATGCTTACATTGGACTACAAGCAGAATTTAAAATTATCGATGCAAAAGAAGCGAGAATGAAAAAAGATGAAATTAGAAAGCAAAGGCACGAAATCGCTAAATTTGTACGCAATTTTTTTGCTAAAAAAATTGAAATTTCGCATCTCAACAATGAAATTTTAATCCTGCAAGAAAAAGAAAATCGGCTAAAGATCCGTGTCAATGAAGCGGTGGCGAACTTTGATGAACGCTTGAAAAATTTAGAAACCCTGCATACAAAAACCGCGAAGCTTGATCTAGCTGAACTTGAGCTTAGCGAACTTAAATTTAATTTGCTTGATTTTGTAAAAGATGATTTCAAGCCAAATTTAGAAAGGCTTTTGAAATGACTTGGAAAAGCCATCTAGCTATTGGCACCGCGATTTCTTTGCCTTTTTCGCCTTTTGGAACGCCTTTAGCCATGCTTGGAAGCACCGCACCTGATTGGATTGAATGGATTTTAAAATTTTTCGGAATTCACGTTAAGCACCGCGGCGAAACCCATTTTTTAATCATTCCGCTTTCAATCATTATCATTTCTTTTGTGATTGATTTTAATAACTTTCTTTTTTGGTTTGGAATGGGATACTTGAGTCACTGGATTGCTGATTCGCTCACAATTTCTGGTGTTCCTATTTCGCCTTTAGATAAAAATAAATTTACTCTTTTTGGTGGAAAGATTAAAACAGGTGAGCCTTTGGAATTTATCCTTGCTTTTGGACTTTTAGCGATTTCGCTTTTAATCGCAAAACCTTCGGTTGATTTTTTCATACGAGATCAGCCAAGCTATTTTAACGTTTTTTACATGAATTACAAAGAATTGAATGAGAAAAAAATTATTGACAATAAAGAATATCTTGAGAAAAGGTTTAAATTTTTTTGATGAAAAGTTTTGTGAGATTTGAATTTGTATTTACAATTTTGATAATCACTTTTTTCTATTTTCTTTTCAAAATTAGCCAAATTTTGCTTTAAAACTTTTTTGAAGGGTTTTATACCTTTTTTTAAAAAAAAACGATTTTAGACGTGTTTCTGAGCTTTTATGAGCTATTTATAACTCATTCTTATCAGTTTAGCAAATCGCACCTGTTAAGGTGCAATGATTTGCGATAATCGGGGTGCGGGGGCGTGAAGTTAGCCTAGAGCTAACGAACGGACAAGCCCCCGCCCTAATGTATCATCGAAACTTTTTTTGTTTTCTCGCGCGCGTACGCGTACGCGAATTTTTATATTTTTTATATATTTTTATATATTTTTAGGGGGCTTTCTAGCTATTGTAAAATAGGGATTTGCGAGGGTATTAAAGGGTAAAATTTAAACTATTAAAGGGTAAAATTTAAACTATTAAAGGGTAAAATTTAAACTATTAAAGGGTAAAATTTAAACTATTAAAGGGTAAAATTTAAACTATTAAAGGGTAAAATTATATTGACAAATACCAAAAAATAAAATATAATAAAAAATCCGCCTTGAGTTTTCACTCTTGGCGGAAATTCAAAATCAAGGCTTAACTATGAAGCGACATAGTAAGCGTTTTGTGAGATTATATCTAAATTTTAGGTTTTTTAAACTTAAAATTGAAGTATTTTTCTAGCGAAACCGCAGGGGCAGTAAAGCCCCTCGCCTTGATTAGCTATTTTAAGGTCTAAAAATGAGCGACATAGTTAAATATCATAACGATTTTAATAAAATAAAATTACCTAGCTTTACAGAAATCGAACAAGATTTATTGTGTGGTTTAATGGTAAAACTTAAAGAAGAAAAAGGCAAAGTAACATTCTATCCTTGGGACTTAAGAAACATTCTCAAAAGTAGTTATGATAATAATAGTTTAATGGAATTTGTGTCTTCTCTAAAAAGGAAATTTTTTAAAGCTGACTTTACAATAATTGAAAAAACAACTAGGGGAGAAAAAGAAGTTGAAGCACACAAGACAATAAACCTTTTTACAGAATTTGCAATTTATGTTTATGAAAGCTCAAAAGATTTAGAGAGTATAGAAATACAAGTTAATCCACGCTTTGAATATATTTTAAATCAGCTTACAGCTAATTTCACAGCTTTTGAGCTTAGCGAGTTTGTAAGCCTTAGTGGCAAATACACAAAAACACTTTATCGCCTTCTAAAGCAATACAGAACCACAGGCAAAGCTTATTTTGAATGGGAAGAATTTTGTAGGATTATGGATATACCTGAAAATAAAACGACTGGAGATATAGACAAATTTATTTTAAAACCAGCCCTTAAAGAGCTTACCAAAGAACGCAATCTTTTTGATCAAATCAGAGTGCCTTTTAAAAATCTTGCTTATGAAAAAGAAAAACAAAAAGGCACAAGGGGCAGAGGGGGTAAGGTTATCGGCATAACCTTTACTTTTAAACCTGAAAATATCCAAATGCAAAAGCTAGAACATGAAAGTCAAAAAATAATGAGCGATGAGCAAAAATATTTAAAGATTTTAAACAATATGAAACTTAATCAAGTTAGATTTGATTATAATAACAAGCTTTGGCAATTTAACGATTTTGATTTTGATGAATTTAAAATTATTGCGGTAGAGCTTCAAAGAGATGAATACGAGAATTTAAACTTTGGAAATCATATGCACTTTAATGCTAAAAATCAAGAGCAATTTTTTAACATGGTTGATACTTTCAGAAAAAGGATTAGATGATTAAAATTTTTTTGTTTTTTTTTGCATGGCGTAAGCGCAAAAAAAAATCATGCAAAAAAACCTACCTTCGCGTCTTTTTTCGCGACGCTAGGAGCCGAAAAAAACCCTTTTGCGAAGCTACTGCACGGAATTTTTCGTGCGTCCGCGAAGCAAAAAAGATCAAAAGAAAAAAGCGTTACCGAACAAATAAAAGCCTAAATTTAGCTTTTGGCTAAAAGCTAAATTCTTTAGGCTTTCACATTGTAATAAAAAGAGCTTTGCGTTTTTTCGCGTGAGGTGTAGCGATTTGTCTCGCGGAACCGTACCGAAAAAAGCAAAGAAGCTCCCGCGATGCAATATAGGCACGAAATCGCTAAAATTTAAACTGCGATGAGTGCCATACCGAAAGAAAAGAAAGACAAGACAAAACTAAAATTTAAAATGAAATTTAATCGCTGGGGAACTCCATTGCTGAAAAAGATTGCAACGCGGGGAGCTTTATTATTAGGAACACTCGGAGCTTCTGTATTTTGGTTATGCTATCCTGGAATTTACATTGCTAAATTTAGATTAAAATTAAAACTTAGATTAAACTTAAAATTATAATTTTTTTCTTGAATTTAATTAAAAATAATTATAACAACAGGGCGCCCTTTTTTGTGAAATTTTCTTTTCGAGAACTGATTTTAACATAACTTTAAAATTAAAATATAAGGGGGTAAATTTGATTTTTTTTGTTCTTTTCATCAGAAAAGAAATTTTTTATCTTTTTTCGATAAAATGTTTTTATGAATTTTGCATATCTTAGAATTTCGACGGACGGAAAAAAGCAAAAGAACTCTTTTGAAATGCAACTAAAAGCGATTGAAACTAAATTTACGATCGACGAAATTGTGAAAGAAACGATAAGCGGCTCTGCTGAATTTAGCAAAAGAACGGCTTTAATTAAAATGCTTGAACGCTTGAAAAATGGTGATAATGTAATAATTTTTAGGCTTGATAGACTTTCAAGAGATTTGCTAAAATCAGGCTGGATCAAATACGAAATTTTAAGACGTGGGGCGAATTTGATTAGCCTTGATAACAAAGGTGATGATATTAATGAAAATTTGAAATTTCAAATACTAAGTGTTTTTGCGAACTACGAAAAAGAATTAATACGCTTTCGGATCAAAAATACATTAAATTTAAAAAAAGGGCGTGGCGAAGCTTTGGGCGGAAAACATCCGCCATTTGGATTTGAATTTAAATTTGAAAATGGCGTTAAAAAGCTTAAAGAACTGCACCACGAGCAACTTTTAATTAAAAGAATTTGCAAACTTCGAAAAAAACCGATTAAAGATATAGTTAAAATTGTAAATTTAGAAAGTGATAGAAAGTTAAGTTATAAGTTGGTACAAAGTATTTTAAAACGCTATTAATTCATTATTGGGGGGGGGGGGGAGATGTTACATTATTTTAGATTTAAAAAAGATGGCAATTGCACTAAAATTTTGTTGCGAAAAAAGAAAACGATTTTTGACAAGCCAAAAGAAACTTACATTTCAAAAAAAAGCGATATTTTAATCACTGGAATAAATGCTTCTGGTAAATCCAAACGCCTCAATTCTTTTTTACAAAATGCTAAGGATCTTTGGAAAAAAGAACATGTTATTTTTTTTCATGCAACCGATAGTCTTTCTGAAATTTTTCATCGAAATTTAGACAACGATGATGAGACTAAACGTCTTATTTATGGTGAAAACGCCAATTTAAATTTAGAAAATTTGGACACTTCGAAAAATTATTTAAAAATAATTGCACTTGTGGAAAAGTCTAAAAATTCTACACTAATCATCGATGATTTAGACAAACTTAACGGCAAAAAGCTTGAGATGGCAAAAGAGCTTTTGAGAAACTGCAAACGCTTTATCGCGACTGCAAAAGATGAAATTTCTATTAACAAAACAATTGGCGGAATTTTAAAATCACGCCGAAAAAAATTAGAGATCGTTTCTTTGAGTTCGAAAGCTTCCATCGATGCAACAAATGCTCTTTTAGTTCTTTTTGTTTTAGCGCTTTTTGCAACTGGACTGTATGAACTAGCTTTGCTTGTTACCGCTGGAAGAATAGCTATGCGTGGAATGCAAAAATGAAATTGAAAATTTTAATTTTAGTCCTTTGGCTCATGCCTCTTTTTGGTGATTACAACGCATCTAAAATCACGAAAGAAGATTTAGAAAATTTAGCAAAAATGGACGCATCGATTTATGAAAAAAGCACGGCACGCCAAAGGCTTAGTGTTGATCAAATTGTAAATTTAATTTGGGTTAATCGTGCTATAAAAATTGAACCGCTTTTAGAACGCTTTAACCTTAGCGTCTCTGGCTTCGCTGGTGAAAAGTCTAAAATTTCATATTATGAAAGTCCGGACAAATATGAAAAGTTACGACCTTATGCTTACATTGGACTACAAGCAGAATTTAAAATTATCGATGCAAAAGAAGCGAGAATGAAAAAAGATGAAATTAGAAAGCAAAGGCACGAAATCGCTAAATTTGTACGCAATTTTTTTGCTAAAAAAATTGAAATTTCGCATCTCAACAATGAAATTTTAATCCTGCAAGAAAAAGAAAATCGGCTAAAGATCCGTGTCAATGAAGCGGTGGCGAACTTTGATGAACGCTTGAAAAATTTAGAAACCCTGCATACAAAAACCGCGAAGCTTGATCTAGCTGAACTTGAGCTTAGCGAACTTAAATTTAATTTGCTTGATTTTGTAAAAGATGATTTCAAGCCAAATTTAGAAAGGCTTTTGAAATGACTTGGAAAAGCCATCTAGCTATTGGCACCGCGATTTCTTTGCCTTTTTCGCCTTTTGGAACGCCTTTAGCCATGCTTGGAAGCACCGCACCTGATTGGATTGAATGGATTTTAAAATTTTTCGGAATTCACGTTAAGCACCGCGGCGAAACCCATTTTTTAATCATTCCGCTTTCAATCATTATCATTTCTTTTGTGATTGATTTTAATAACTTTCTTTTTTGGTTTGGAATGGGATACTTGAGTCACTGGATTGCTGATTCGCTCACAATTTCTGGTGTTCCTATTTCGCCTTTAGATAAAAATAAATTTACTCTTTTTGGTGGAAAGATTAAAACAGGTGAGCCTTTGGAATTTATCCTTGCTTTTGGACTTTTAGCGATTTCGCTTTTAATCGCAAAACCTTCGGTTGATTTTTTCATACGAGATCAGCCAAGCTATTTTAACGTTTTTTACATGAATTACAAAGAATTGAATGAGAAAAAAATTATTGACAATAAAGAATATCTTGAGAAAAGGTTTAAATTTTTTTGATGAAAAGTTTTGTGAGATTTGAATTTGTATTTACAATTTTGATAATCACTTTTTTCTATTTTCTTTTCAAAATTAGCCAAATTTTGCTTTAAAACTTTTTTGAAGGGTTTTATACCTTTTTTTAAAAAAAAACGATTTTAGACGTGTTTCTGAGCTTTTATGAGCTATTTATAACTCATTCTTATCAGTTTAGCAAATCGCACCTGTTAAGGTGCAATGATTTGCGATAATCGGGGTGCGGGGGCGTGAAGTTAGCCTAGAGCTAACGAACGGACAAGCCCCCGCCCTAATGTATCATCGAAACTTTTTTTGTTTTCTCGCGCGCGTACGCGTACGCGAATTTTTATATTTTTTATATATTTTTATATATTTTTAGGGGGCTTTCTAGCTATTGTAAAATAGGGATTTGCGAGGGTATTAAAGGGTAAAATTTAAACTATTAAAGGGTAAAATTTAAACTATTAAAGGGTAAAATTTA
>NZ_NXBD01000042.1:0-178344 GCF_002383965.1 Campylobacter sp. 110
CTAACCAACTCAAACAAACCAATGAATATAACCTAACTGATTAAATTAAATAAATTAATAAACTAATCAAGCAACGACTGATAAAGTGTTTAACTAAACCAACAAAAGCATAAATCAATTAAACTAATGATTGAATATAAAAATAATAAGTTGTAGATAAGTAAAAGCATTATACAAAGCATTCTAAGCTGATTAAATACAATTAGAACTAAAGCATAAATCAATCCAAGCCAATTAAACATAAACATAAAAGAACAATGAATACAAAAACATATTTAATTAGCATAAAAACAAATTCAATCAATAAAAAAATAATTAATACAATAATAGATTTAATAAACATAAAAAAATAATTAAATATAAAAACAACGATTGACATATAAAAACTAAGATTTTAAATCTATAAGAATAAGATAAAGAAGAATTAACAAGTCCGCAATGAGCTACTTTCCCCCTGCCAGTAAGGCGTAGTATCATCACCCACGATGTGCTTAGCTTCTTGGTTCGGGATGGAGCAAGGCGTTTCCACATCTGTATAATCACGGACATTGTTATTTAAATATTCTTTGAAAGATTTAACTTAAGAATAAAGCTTTTATTTTTTATTCTATTGTTTTATTTTTTTGCTTTTCTTCTATTCTTTTTTATTTTTCTTTTTTTGTTTTTTAATTTTTACTTTTATCTTTTAAATCTTATCTTTCATCTTGTCAATGAATCAAATCTTTACTCTCTTTGATAAGTTTTTATATAGAATACTTAAAAAACAATGTTAAGAGCAAGTTCTAATATAAACCCTACTTGAAAGATTTCTATATCACTTTAAATCAATATTACTATTTAAAGCTTTAGTAAAAACCTTAACAAGGAAGTGATGCTTTATTAAAGATAAGCCAAACGCTCTATTAGTACTGGTCAGCTAAAGGACTTTCATCCATTACACACCCAGCCTATCAAACTAGTAGTCTTCTAGAGAGCTTAGAGAAGATTCATCTTAGAGTTGGCTTCACGCTTAGATGCTTTCAGCGTTTATCCTTTCCAAACTTAGCTACGCTGCGATGCTCTTGGCAGAACAACAGCTACACCAGTGGTTTGTTCAACCCGGTCCTCTCGTACTAGGGTCAAATCTCTTCAATCTTCTTACGCCCACGGCAGATAGGGACCGAACTGTCTCACGACGTTCTGAACCCAGCTCGCGTACCGCTTTAAATGGCGAACAGCCATACCCTTGGGACCTGCTCCAGCCCCAGGATGCGATGAGCCGACATCGAGGTGCCAAACCTCCCCGTCGATGTGAGCTCTTGGGGGAGATCAGCCTGTTATCCCCGGGGTACCTTTTATCCTTTGAGCGATGGCCCTTCCACACAGAACCACCGGATCACTAAGACCGACTTTCGTCTCTGCTTGACTTGTATGTCTTGCAGTTAAGCTGGCTTATACCTTTATACTCTACGAACGATTTCCAACCGTTCTGAGCCAACCTTTGTAAGCCTCCGTTATTATTTGGGAGGCGACCGCCCCAGTCAAACTACCCACCAGACATTGTCCCACTTGAGGATAACTCAAGCTGGTTAGCTACCCAAATAAGAAAGAGTGGTATCTCAACAATGGCTCATATACAACTGGCGTCATATACTCAAAGCCTCCCACCTATCCTGCACATTCTTATCCAAGTAGCAGTGTCAAGCTGTAGTAAAGGTCCACGGGGTCTTTCCGTCTTGCCGCGGGTAGGAGGAATTTTCACCTCCACTACAATTTCACTGGATCCCTCTTTGAGACAGCTCCCATCTCGTTACGCCATTCATGCAGGTCGGTATTTAACCGACAAGGAATTTCGCTACCTTAGGACCGTTATAGTTACGGCCGCCGTTTACTCGGGCTTCGATCAAGAGCTTCGCTAATGCTAACCCCATCAATTAACCTTCGAGCACCGGGCAGGCGTCACACCCTATACATCCTCTTACGAGTTAGCAGAGTGCTGTGTTTTTGGTAAACAGTCGGGAGGGACTCTTTGTTGTAAGTTTCCTTGCTTTCGGAGTAAATCCTAATACAAAGCTAACCACACCTTATACCGAAGATACGGTGCTATTTTGCAGAGTTCCTTAAAGAGAGTTCTTCCACGCGCCTTAGAATACTCATCCCACCCACCTGTGTCGGTTTACGGTACGGGCAACATTAGCTAAACTTAGAAACTTTTCTTGGCTCGACGGCATCAGGGGTTCTTCTATCCATCCGAAGACTTCAAAAAGCCTTTCAGTTCTCGGAGTATTGTTATACGGATTTGCCTGTATAACCTCCTACGACCTTAGACTAGCACTTCCATCCGCTAGCCCCCTTAGCCCTAAGCGTCCTTCCATCGCACACTAATGTTGGTATTGGAATATTAACCAATTTGCCATCGTCTACCCCTTTCGGACTCGACTTAGGACCCGACTAACCCTACGATGACGAGCATCGCGTAGGAAACCTTGGGTTTACGGCGTTAATGATTCTCACATTAATTATCGCTACTCATGCCTGCATGCTCACTTCTATTCGCTCCAGCACTCCTTACCGGTATACCTTCGACGCAAATAGAACGCTCTCCTACCACTTAGTAAACTAAGTCTACAGCTTCGGTACTTACTTTAGCCCCGTTATATTTTCCGCGCAAAATCACTAGACCAGTGAGCTATTACGCTTTCTTTAAAGGATGGCTGCTTCTAAGCCAACCTCCTGGTTGTTTAAGTAACTTCACATCGTTTTCCACTTAAGTAAGATTTAGGGACCTTAGCTGGTAGTCTGGGTTGTTTCCCTCTTGACGACGGATTTTATCACTCGCCGCCTGACTGCTGTGATTACATATAAGGTATTCGGAGTTTGATAGGGTTTGGTACATTGGTGTATGCCCTAGCCCATTCAGTGCTCTACCCCCTTATATTACGACACAACGCTATACCTAAATATATTTCGGAGAGAACCAGCTATCACGAAGTTTGATTGGCCTTTCACCCCTATCCACAAGTCATCCCGGGGCTTTTCAACGCCTATGGGTTCAGTCCTCCACTAGTTCTTACACTAGCTTCAACTTGCTCATGGATAGATCACTTCGTTTCGGGTCTGCAGCATCTGACTAAGCGCCCTATTCAGACTCGCTTTCGCTACGGCTTCGCGTTTGCTTAACCTTGCCAGACACCACAACTCGCAGGCTCATTATGCAAAAGGCAGTCCATCACCCTGTATTGCTACATAGGGCTCTGAATGATTGTAAGCAAATGGTTTCAGGTTCTATTTCACTCTGATCACCTCAGTTCTTTTCACCTTTCCCTCACGGTACTTGTGCACTATCGATCTGGTATTAGTATTTAGGGTTGGATCGTGGTCGACCCAGATTCAGACAGGATTCCTCGTGTCCCGCCCTACTCAGGATACTGCTGGCTAAGGTTTGTTTTTCGCATACGGGACTATCACCCTCTATGGTTATACTTTCCAGAATGTTCTGCTAAACTTACCTCTTGCACATTGCAGTCCTACAACCCCCAGTGCAAGCACTGGGTTTGCCCTCTTGCGCTTTCGCTCGCCGCTACTGACGCAATCTCTATTGATTTCTTTTCCTGAGGGTACTAAGATGTTTCAATTCCCCTCGTTCGCTCCTATATAGGTAATGTATATCTCTATACATTGGGTTGCCCCATTCGGAAATCTACGGATCAAAGCTTCTTGACAGCTCCCCGTAGCTTATCGCAGTCTAGTACGTCCTTCATCGCCTTTACCAGTCAAGGCATCCACCATTCGCTCTTAGTAGCTTACCTTTTTTACCTTCTTTAGCGTCAAGGCAAAGCCTTGACTAAGAAGCAAGCTAAAGGCCTACCCCGCCAACCTAAAAGATATTAGGCTGATAAAGTAAGTTAAAGACTAATAGTCTTTCTTGCTTCTTCTGCTAAGAATATGCATAAAAGTTAGATATAATCTAACTTCTACCTTTTTTATTGATTCTAAAACGCATCACTTCCTTGTTAAAGTTTTTATGATAAGACTTCATTATCTTAAGACGGAAAGCATTCAAACACTTAATATAAAACTAAATGATTTAGTCTCAACTAAGCAGTGAGTTTGAAACTTGTCTTTAATTTATAATCCTTAAATCTAATATTCTCTTTATTATAAAAAATAAAGATAGTTAAAAGATATAAATAAAACCAAAGAAAAGATAATTGAGTTTTATCCTTTAACAAGTCCTGTAAAATTGTTTTTATTAAAACTTGCTTGTGACTCTTAACAATGATAATTATAAAGAACATTTAGGTTTAAAACCTAAAGGAAGTATATATATTAACATAATCATTATAAATATAAATGCATAATGTATATGCTACTTATATCTATTAAAGTATATTCTTTTATAGTTAAAGATAAAAATAAATCTAAGTATAGAGTTTATATTTAATCTATTTTATATACTTGCTTTAGATTTTAAAGCTTCTTTATTCAAATCTTTTTTATGGTGGGCCTAACAAGACTTGAACTTGTGACCTCACCCTTATCAGGGGTGCACTCTAACCAGCTGAGCTATAGGCCCTTAATAAATGGTGGAGAATAGCGGGATCGAACCGCTGACCTCCTGCGTGCAAAGCAGGCGCTCTCCCAGCTGAGCTAATTCCCCATAAATAATTAGCTTTATCATCAATCTTTGAAATCTAAACAAGAATCAATTGAGTTTATATATTGAAGTAATAGTTGTGAGACTTATTACTCTGTACTCTAGAAAGGAGGTGATCCAACCGCAGGTTCTCCTACGGTTACCTTGTTACGACTTCACCCCAGTCGCTGATTCCACTGTGGACGGTAACTAGTTTAGTATTCCGGCTTCGAGTGAAATCAACTCCCATGGTGTGACGGGCGGTGAGTACAAGACCCGGGAACGTATTCACCGTAGCATGGCTGATCTACGATTACTAGCGATTCCGGCTTCATGCTCTCGAGTTGCAGAGAACAATCCGAACTGGGACATATTTTATAGATTTGCTCCACCTCGCGGTATTGCGTCTCATTGTATATGCCATTGTAGCACGTGTGTCGCCCTGGGCATAAGGGCCATGATGACTTGACGTCGTCCACACCTTCCTCCTCCTTACGAAGGCAGTCTATTTAGAGTGCTCGGCCGAACCGTTAGCAACTAAATACGTGGGTTGCGCTCGTTGCGGGACTTAACCCAACATCTCACGACACGAGCTGACGACAGCCGTGCAGCACCTGTCTCTAAGTTCTAGCAAGCTAGCACCCTCTTATCTCTAAAAGGTTCTTAGGATATCAAGCCCAGGTAAGGTTCTTCGCGTATCTTCGAATTAAACCACATGCTCCACCGCTTGTGCGGGTCCCCGTCTATTCCTTTGAGTTTTAATCTTGCGACCGTACTCCCCAGGCGGTACACTTAATGCGTTAGCTGCATTACTGAGATGACTAGCACCCCAACAACTAGTGTACATCGTTTAGGGCGTGGACTACCAGGGTATCTAATCCTGTTTGCTCCCCACGCTTTCGCGCCTTAGCGTCAGTTGAGTTCCAGCAGATCGCCTTCGCAATGGGTATTCTTGGTGATATCTACGGATTTTACCCCTACACCACCAATTCCATCTGCCTCTCCCTCACTCTAGACTATCAGTTTCCCAAGCAGTTTAATGGTTAAGCCATTAGATTTCACAAGAGACTTGATAATCCGCCTACGCGCCCTTTACGCCCAGTGATTCCGAGTAACGCTTGCACCCTCCGTATTACCGCGGCTGCTGGCACGGAGTTAGCCGGTGCTTATTCCTTAGGTACCGTCAGAATTCTTCCCTAAGAAAAGGAGTTTACGCTCCGAAAAGTGTCATCCTCCACGCGGCGTTGCTGCGTCAGGGTTTCCCCCATTGCGCAATATTCCCTACTGCTGCCTCCCGTAGGAGTCTGGACCGTGTCTCAGTTCCAGTGTGACTGATCATCCTCTCAGACCAGTTAAGCGTCATAGCCTTGGTAAGCCATTACCTTACCAACTAGCTGATACTATATAGTCTCATCCTACACCGAAAAACTTTCCCTACTCAACTTGTGTTAAGCAGGAGTATAGAGTATTAGCAGTCGTTTCCAACTGTTGTCCTCTTGTGTAGGGCAGATTAACTATACCTTACTCACCCGTGCGCCACTAATCCACTTCTAGCAAGCTAGAAGCTTCATCGTTCGACTTGCATGTATTAGGCACGCCGCCAGCGTTCACTCTGAGCCAGGATCAAACTCTCCATAAAAATTATAGATAGTTTAATCTTTTTCTTCAAAGAAAAAGTTATGAAAGATTAAAAGAAAAACTTTTAATCTTTTTAATTATTAGATTGAATAGATTTTACATAATTACTTATGCCTAAATCTTTCTGGCTCAATCGATCACTTATTTAGATTTCAAAGATTGACTAATAAGATTTGAATAACAATACTAAGTTAAAAGAACAAAACAAAAAATCATTTATTATATGTAAATAAAGTTTAGTAATAATAAAGTTTTATAAACTTAAATTGCTTTAACTAGGATTAAAGATTAATTTAAAACTAGAAACATAGTGTTTATAAAATCTTAATTTAACTTTAGTTAACTTTAGACTATAATTTAAAGATCTTAAGTCCTTTTCTGAAAAAGGAAATGAAAGTATAACCAATTAAGCTTAAAAGTGTATTAAACAAAGGATTAAATAGTATAAATATTTGTGTAAGTATTTATATAAGTATTTGGTGGGTTTAAAAATGGGGGGGGGGAATTTTAAATGATAATAAAAAATACAAGATATAATATACTATTAATAGGATTGAAAGGCTTGACTTAGGGAAGATAAGTTCCCCAAGTTTAGAAATATTTAAAAAATTTTAATATTTTAAAAAATACTCTTGAATTTTTTTAGGATCACTTGTTTTTGCAAGTGCTAACATAAGCAAAACTCTTGCTTTTTGAGGATTTAAATCTTCAGCACTAATAAAACCTAATTTTTCATCTGAATCACTCACAGCAACACAACCTGCTACAACCCTTGAACTTACAACAACCTTAAGCCCTTTTTTTAAAAGCTCTTTTAAAACATCTTTTTGATTTTTGTGTATACTTCCTGCTCCACTTCCTGCAACAACTATGCCCTTAGTTCCATGTTCAAATAAAGCTTTTGCAGCGACACCACTACCATCATTTGAATAGCTATAAAGAATATCTACTTTTGGCAAACTTGTGAGTTTGCTTACATCAAAAGGAGCGTTTTTTGTGTGAGCTTTAGTAATATTATTATAGAAAAAGACTTTACCATCTACTATATAACCCAAATCCCCAAAATCAGGAGAAGAGAAAGCATCAACATTTAAACTATGAGTTTTTACTACACCTCTAGCGCTTAAAATTTTATCATTTATAGCTACCATAACACCCTTATTCTTAGCTTCTTTATTGGCAACTAATGCCACTGCATTATAAAGATTTTTCGGACCATCCGCACTTATAGCAGTTGATGGACGCATAGCACCAACTAGAACTACGGGCTTATCACTTTTAATGGTTAAATTTAAAAAATAAGCAGTTTCTTCCATAGTATCAGTACCATGAGTTATCACCACACCGTCTATCCCCTCAGCAAAAAGCTTAGCAATTTTTTTAGCAAGCCTTAACCAAATTTCATCACACATATTTGAACTATCAATATTTGCTATTTGCTCCCAACTAATATCTGCTAAATCTCTAATTTGCGGAACTGCTTTAATTAATACATCTATATCAATGGCTCCGGCCGTATATCCTGTTGTAGCAATAGTGCTATCAATGAAGCCTGCTATCGTTCCGCCTGTTCCTAAAATAGCAATCCTTGATTTAGCTTTTTTCATACATACTCCTATAAAAAGACAACATATAAATAATTTTTTAATCTCTTGTATATTAATTTTTTAATGTTATTAATGCAAATTATAAGTAAAAATTTTTATAAAATCTCTTTAACAACAAACTGTGGAGTTACCATTCCCCTAAATTCATTCTTAGA
The DNA here is from genome assembly GCF_002383965.1 of Campylobacter sp. 110. Classification (NCBI taxonomy): domain Bacteria; kingdom Pseudomonadati; phylum Campylobacterota; class Epsilonproteobacteria; order Campylobacterales; family Campylobacteraceae; genus Campylobacter; species Campylobacter sp. 110. The sequence goes on from NZ_NXBD01000042.1 coordinate 8,016, forward strand.
AATACTTCCAAGCAAAGAAATATTTTGATTCAATTCTGGCTCTTTATCAAAATTAAAAAATAAAGCTTCTATGGTTTTATTTTCCTTAGTTAAAACAAGCTTTAAGTGTTTTTCATCTTTACCTAGAAGTTTTTTATTTTTTACACAAAGATTTTCTAAAACAAAAAAAGGTCGTGGATTTTTATGTCCAAAAGGTTCAAAAGATTCTAAAATTTCAAGCATTTCAAAATCAATTTCGCTAGGTTCTAAGATTCCTAAAATTTCATCTGTATCCAAAAATTCACTTTCAGAAATTTGCGAACATTCTTTTTTGATTTTATTTTTAAATTGTTCAAAATTTTCAGAGTTTAAACTGATTCCAGCAGCACCTTTATGGCCACCATAATTGCTTAATATAGAATTTGTCTTAGAAATTAAAGCTAAAATATCAATCTTGCCAACACTTCTTGCACTGCCTTTTAAGTGTTCTTCATTTTGAGAAAATACAAAAGCAGGTTTATTAAAATGTTTAGCTAAACGACTTGCCACAATCCCTAAAACACCTTCATGCCAATTTAAACCCGATACCACAATACAAGAATCGTTTTCATTGATTTGGTTTAAACTATCTTCAAAAAGCTGTTTTTCTTCATCTTTACGACTTTCATTAAAACTAACAATTTGCTCTAGATATTCTAAAGCTTTATTAAAATCTTTAGTGTGTAAAAATTCATAAGAAATACTTGCATCATCCATTCTTCCAGCACTATTTATAAGCGGAGCAATTAAAAATCCTATATTATCAAGAGCAAATTTATCCTTTTGATAATAATGCTTAATAGCCCTAAAAGCAGCCCTTTTAGATTTGTTAATATGATCTATACCACGCCTTACTAAAGCACGATTTAAATCTCTAAGTTCCATCATATCTGCAACAATTGCAATCGCCAAAAGTTCTAAAAATTTACACATGTCATATTTAAGCTTGCACACCTCTTTTAAAGCCGCTATCAAATACCATGCGACTTGAGCTCCACAAATTTCAATTTCTGGAAAATCACAATCTTTTTGCTTTGGATTGATAATGGCAAAAGCATCAGGTAAAACATCTTGAGGCATATGATGATCAGTGATAATCAAATCTATATTTTTTTCTTTACAGAGTTTGGCTGCTTCAAGAGCAGCTATTCCATTGTCTACTGTTATTATTAAATTTACATCAAGTTCGTTGATGATCTCAGCATTTAATCCATATCCATCTTTAAAACGATTCGGAATTCTTATAATATAATCAAAACCTATATCATCGAAAAATTCTGCCATAATAACACAAGAAATGATTCCATCAACATCATAATCTCCTACTATGGCAACTTTCTCATTTTTTTCTACAGCTTCTTTGATGCGATTAGCTGCTTTATATGCATCCTTTAAACAGCATGGCAAAGGCAGATCACAAAGTTTGGTATGCAAATCTTTTTCAAAGCGTGAAGCTAAAATTTTTTTAATTTCATTTTTATTAATTATCTTCATAGTTTATAGCCGCCTTGATAAAACTGCAAATCACAGGATTAACATGCTCAAGTCTTGATGTAAATTCTGGATGAAACTGCACAGCCAAGAAAAAAGGATGACAGTTAAGCTCAACTGCTTCAATCAATCCTTTGCTTTCACCACTTACAATCAAACCGTGTTTTTCAAAATCTGCTCTATATTTTGGATTTGCTTCATAGCGATGACGATGGCGTTCTTTTACACTCTTTGCTTCATTATAAACCTTAGCCAAAAGGGATTTTTCCTTGATATCACATTTATAAGCCCCTAAACGCATAGTTCCACCTAAAGGAGTTTTTGCAGTACGAATTTGTTTTTCTCCATTTGTATCCATAAATTCATCAATCAAATAAACCACAGGATTTTGGCATTTTTCATTAAATTCACTTGAATTTGCATCTTTAAGTTTTAATACATTTCTAGCAAATTCCACCAAAGTAAGCTGCATACCTAAACAAATTCCTAAAAAAGGAATTTTATTTTCTCTTGCGTATTGAATGGCTTTTATCTTACCTTCTACACCACGATATCCAAATCCCCCAGCAACCAAAATTCCACTCACATCTTTAAATACTTCAAAACTTTCCATATTTTCAAGTTTTTCACTATCTACCCATTTTAACTCCACTTTAGTATCTAGGGCTGCACCTGCGTGTATAATAGCTTCAGTAAGGCTTTTATAACTTTCTTTTAAATCCACATATTTGCCTACAAAAGCGATTTTAACTTCATTGCTTGGAGCTATAACTCTTTTTACCAAAGAGTCCCAATTTTCCATATTAGGTTTTAAATTTTTCAAATCCAAAATTTCAACAATAGGGCTTAAAATATCTTGCTTTAAAAAATTAAGTGGAATTTGATAAATACTAGCCGCATCAACACTTTCTATCACGCAATTTTTTTCCACCCCGCAAGAAATAGCAATTTTATCTTTTAAATCTCTATCAAGAGCTTTTTCACTACGACAAATAATCATATCAGGACTAATGCCTATGCGCCTTAACTCGCCTACACTATGTTGAGTTGGCTTTGTTTTTAATTCCCCTGCAGCCTTAATAAAAGGTACTAGAGTAAGATGAATATTCATAGCATTATTTTTACCCACTTCCAAACGCAAAGCACGAATAGCTTCTAAAAAAGGCAAGCCTTCTATATCCCCAACAGTTCCGCCTATTTCAACGATAAGTATATCTTTGCCTTCTCCTGCTTTTTTAATGCGATCTTTGATTTCTCCTACTATATGAGGGATAACTTGAATGGTTTTGCCAAGATATTCTCCGCGTCTTTCTTTTTCAATCACGCTTTGATAAACGCGTCCTGTGGTGAAATTGTTATCTTGCGATAAACTCTCATCCAAAAAACGCTCATAATGCCCCAAATCAAGATCCGTTTCTGCTCCATCATCTGTAACAAAAACTTCTCCATGCTCAAATGGACTCATGGTGCCAGGATCAACATTTATATAAGGATCTGCTTTTAAAATACTTACTTTAAGTCCTGAATTTTTCAATAAAGTTGCAATACTTGCAGCTGCTATCCCTTTACCCAAAGAACTTAAAACTCCACCTGTTACAAAAATATATTTTGTTTGTTTCATTGATAATAAGCCTTATTTTTTTATCTAATTATAGCTTGATAAAACTTTTTATTTCATTAGAATTTTAAGTAAAAAATGCAAGAATTACAAAAAATATTTTTATCAAAAAAGGAATAAGCATGCAAATCACTTTACTTTTTCATACCCCTCTTTCTGTATGTTCGCATGCAACAAGAACTTGTTGGCAAAGTTTTGATAAAGGAGATTGTGGTGGAGAAAAAGATAAAGAACTCATCGATCGCGTAGGAAATAAATTTAAACATGCCTCAACCTTAGAGCATTTAAATTATACTTTTTATATTCAAGGAATTTCAAGGGCTTGCTTACAAGAAGTTGCTAGACATCGTCATACAAGCCCTAGTGTTAAGAGTACACGCTATACCCTAAAAGAACTTCGCAATGAGGGTGAATTTAAAATAGGAGATTTTGAAAATGCAAGCCGATATCTTGTTCTTTGTGGTAATGAAGAGGTTGATAACGCTAGCATTCAAGCTTTAGAAAATTTACGCACTATTTTACAAAAAAGCATTAGTCTAGATATAGCCAAATACTGCTTACCAGAAAGCTATAAAACTGAACTTACACTAACGATTAATGCAAGAAGTTTGCAAAATTTTATTTCTTTGCGTAGCTCAAAATCTGCTCTTTGGGAGATTCGAAATTTGGCTAATGCTTTATTTGAAGCCTTGCCACAAGATCATCAATTTATTTTTGAGCATTGTTTGCATAAAGATATTCATTAAATCATACTAATTTTATCTTATTTATAATATTTTTATGGTATCATCCATAAGATCAAGATTTTATGGATATACTTTAAATATATTTCATACTTGATATAGTTTCTTAAAGGACTTTTTATGGATAAACAATTTTTTCAAATGTTTTTAATGTTCTCGCAAATACAAACTGTAGCTATTATTGCTGTGCTTTTTGTAATTTTTTACATTCTTAAAAAAATGCGAGATAAAAAGGTAAATTTCTCCCTTCGTATGCTTTTTGCTCTTTTTATAGGCCTAGGCTTTGGTTTTGCTTTGCAATATCTAGCTCAATTTCCAGATAGCAAAGAAGCAAGTGCTATCATTTGGTACAATGAAGCAAAACATTGGTTTGGTTTTGTAAGCTCTGTTTTTGTAGCTTTTATAAAAATGCTAGTTATTCCGCTTGTGGGTATTTGTATCATTAAAGTGATTATAGAAATTGATAAAAATATAAAAATTTCTTCCTTGCTTAGCATAAGCCTCTTTTGGATACTTTTTAGTACTGCTATAGCTGCTTCTTTGGGTATATTATTGGCTTACAATTTTCAATTAGGTGATAATTTTACTGCTTATGAAGGAACGAGACAAATTCGCGAAATTCAAACTTTTTCAAGTATTATTTTAGGTTTAATTCCTAGCAATATCATTTCTGTTATGAATAAAGAAAATATCATAGCCATTGTAATTTTTGCTTTTTTTGTGGGAATTTGCGCAAAAAAAGTTTCAAAAAAAGAAGAATATGCACAAGCTTTTCAAACTTTTGAAAATTTTGTCTTAGTTTTTTATAATATTATGATGAATATGACGGCTGCAGTGATTCGATTTATGCCTTATGCTGTAGTTTGTATGATGGCAAATGTTTTACTAAGCAATGGTTTTGAAGCAATCAAAACTGCAGGACTTTTTATCATTCTTACCTATATAGCAATGTTTATAATGTTTGGTGTGCATTTTTTATTTCTTGCTTCTCAAGGACTAAATCCTATAAAATACGCAAAAAAAGCTTTTCCTGTATGGCTGTTTGCATTCAGTTCAAGATCTTCTTTAGGGACTTTACCGATGACGACTTCAACTTTGCAAAACAAATTTGGAGTAAATCCTGCCGTGGCTAACTTTGTTGCCTCTATAGGAACAACAACGGGACTTAATGGTTGCGCGGGTTATTTCCCAGCTATGGCAGCAATCTTTGTGGCATTTGCTACACACACGCCTATAGATTTTACTTTTGCTTTGATGATAGTATTAGTAGCGGTTATTGGATCTTTAGGTATTGCTGGAGTTCCTGGAAGTGCAACTATGGCAGCTTCTATTATGCTCGCAGGAATTGGATTTGGGGATAATTTTGTTATGCTTAGCCTTATTTTAGCTATTGATCCTATCATTGATATGGCAAGAACAGCCAGTAATGTTTCAGGGGCTATGACCTCAGCGCTTTGCACTGCAAAAAATTTAAAAGCCATAGATAAAGAAATTTATAATTCTTAAAAAGATTTAAACCTAATATAGGTTTAAATCTTTATTGGCAACCTTCACATTCTATGCTACGATCAGCAATATTTATCTTTTCGCTATCAGGGCTTTCACTTCTTAGATAATAAGTCGATTTTACTCCAAGCTCCCAAGCTAATTGATATATATCATTTAAGTAACCCCCGCTTGCTTTATCGAGTGATAAAAAGATATTTAAACTTTGCCCTTGATCTATCCATTTTCCACGCACTGCTGCAGCTTTAACAAGAATTCTTTGATCAAGTTCGTAAGCTGGGGTATAATATTGCCAAGTTTCAAGGCTTAAATTAGGCACTACAACAGGTATCATACCGCTTAAATTTTGCTCAAACCACTTTCTTTTGTAAACAGGTTCTATAGTCTGCGTAGTACCCACCAAAATAGAAATAGAAGAAGTAGGAGCAATGGCCATCAAATAACCATTTCTCATACCATCTTCTTTTACTTTTTCCCTAAGCTTATCCCAATCACATTCGCTTTGATTAAACAACCCTTCTCTTAGGGTTAAAGCTTTGGCTTTTTCACTTGCTACATCAATAGGAAAAATCCCCTTACTCCAATTTGATCCTTCAAAATCAGGGTAAGAGCCTTTTTCTATCGCTAAATTTGAGCTTGCATTAATAGCTTCGTAGCTAATTTTTTCCATAATTTCATCAATTTTATTTAAATGCTCATCACTACCCCAATGAATTCTTGCCTCAGCGAGCATTTGTGCCTCACCCATAACGCCAAGTCCTATGGCGCGAGATTTTAAATTGGTATCCTTTACTTTTCTATGAGGATAAAAATTTAAATCAATAACATTATCAAGCATACGAATAGCAGTTGGCACCACGCGTTCTATATCTTCTTTAGTATATACTTTGCTAAGATTTATACTGGCTAGATTACAAACTGCAGTTTTTCCATCGCTTTTGTATTTTTCTACGATATAAACCTTGTTTCCATTAAAACTATCAAGCGTTGAAATTTTCTTAGCAGGTTTTTCATATCCTCCATCGATAATAACGCGTTCTTCTTCATCAAAATGTTTTTCATCACCATTTTCAAATACAACTTTGATCTTATAATAATTTGGCTCTGTATTTTGAAAAATTTCTGTACATAAATTTGAACTTCTGATAATCCCTACATGCGCATTTGGATTGGCTTTATTTGCATTATCTTTAAAGCATAAAAAAGGCAAGCCTGTTTCAAAATAATTAAGCAAAATCTTTTTCCAAAGCTCTTTAGCCTCTACTATTTCTTTAGCTATACTTTCATCTTTTTCGTATTCTTCATAACGCTTTTCAAAAGCTTCTCCATATAAATCACACAAATCTTGTGTATCTGCAGGATCAAAAAGAGTCCATTTATCGTTTGCTCTAACTCTTTTCATAAAAAGATCATTGATCCACAAAGCAGGGAAAAGCTCGTGTGCACGGCGTCTTTCTTCGCCTGAATTTTTACGCAAATCGATAAAATCACCCACATCCATATGCCAAGGTTCGATATAAACAGCGATCGCACCCTTTCTTGTGCCAAGCTGATCTACAGCCACAGCTATATCATTGGTGATTTTTAAAAAAGGAATGATACCTCCTGCGGCATTTTTATGCCCGTCTATGCTTCCACCCATTGCGCGAACTTTAGACCAATCCCAGCCTATACCTCCGCCAAATTTAGACAATAATGCCATTTCTTGGTAAGAATCAAAAATTCCCTCGATATTATCAGGAGTTGAGCCTATATAACAAGAGCTAAGCTGATGGCGTGTTGTTCTTGCATTTGATAAAGTAGGAGTTGCAAGCATGAGTTCAAATTTAGAGATGAGATCATAAAATTTCTTTGCCCATTCTTGAGGATTAAATTCATTCTGTGCTAAAAACATAGCAATAGCCATAAACATTTGCTGAGGAAGCTCTATAGGCATACCCTTGCTATCTTTAATCAAATATCTATCATATAGAGTTTTAATGCCAAGATAAGTAAATTGCATATCGCGTTCAGGCTTAATATAATCATTTAAATCATCTAAATCATATTTTTCTTTAAGCCCAAGTAAAATTCTACCTTCCTTTTCGCCCTTTTCAAAATACTCACGCAAATGATTATAGCGATTCATTCCATTCACTTTTTTATACAAGTCAAACAAAAAAAGTCTAGCTGCGACAAAGGTCCAGTTTGGACAATCAATATCGATTTTATCTACAGCAGTTTTAATCAATGTTTTTTGAATTTCTTCAGTTGAAATTCCATCTCGAAATTGAATTTTAGCATCAAGCTCGAGCTCGCTTAGATTAACGCCTTCTAAATCTTTTATAGCATCAAAGGTGCATTTTTTGATCTTAGAAACGTCTAATTCTTCTGTGCGACCATTTCTTTTAATAACTTTCATTGTATTCCTTGTCCTTATTTAAAAGTTCTTGCAAAGATTGCATCAACATTTTTTGTGTAATAATTATAATCGAAACATTTTCTTATATCCTCTTCACTCAAGCTTTTTCTCAAATCCTCATCAGCTAAAAGTGCAAGTAAAAATAAGCTTTCATTTTTTTCATTGATAGCAGCTTTGCCATTTTGCAAATCAGCCCAAACTTTCATCGCATTTCTTTGGACTATTTTATAAGCTTCTTCACGACTAATGCCCTTAAATGGAAGCTCTAATAAAACGCGTTGTGAAAATACGAGTCCACCTGTAAGATTTAAATTTTTCATCATATTTTCAGGATAAACCAAAAGCTTATCGATCAAATTTGTAAGACGCATGAGCATAAAATCAGCTGTAACAAAGGCATCAGGCAAGATAAATCTTTCAACACTTGAATGCGATATATCTCTTTCGTGCCATAAAGCTACATTTTCTAAAGCAGGAGTTACAAAGGATCTAAGCACACGGCAAAGCCCTGTGATATTTTCACTTAAAACCGGATTTCTTTTATGTGGCATAGCCGAACTTCCTTTTTGCCCCACGCTAAAATACTCTTCAGTCTCATATACTTCTGTTCTTTGAAAATGTCTTATCGCAACAGCAATTTGCTCGCACGATGAAGCCAAAATCGCAATGGCTGAAATCACTTGTGCGTAACGATCTCTTTGGATAACTTGATTTGAAACAGGTGCAGGCTTAAGGTCTAAATTTTTACATACTTCTTCTTCAAATTCTAAAGGAGCATGAGCAAAATTTCCCATTGCACCACTAATTTTTCCATAACTTATCACTTCTCTTGCATGCTCTAAAAGCTCTTTTGCATGCAAAATTTCATCATACCAAATAGCTAACACTAAACCAAAAGTGATAGGCTCTCCATGAATTCCATGACTTCTACCTACCATTAAAGTATTTTTATGTTCCAAAGCGCGTTTTTTAATCACTTCTAAAAGCAAAGAAACATCTTCTAAAATCAAATCCAAACTTTCTTTCATCTGTAAAGCTACAGCGGTGTCGATACAATCAGAACTTGTCATCGCATAATGTACAAAGCGGCTTTCCTCTCCTAAACTTTCACTTACACTTGTAAGAAAAGCAATCACATCATGCTTGGTAGTTTTTTCTATCTCATCAATTCTAGCTATATCAAATTTAGCATTTTTAAGAATTTTTTCACAATCTGTATCATTTATAAGGCCTAGTTTATTCCAAGCTTTTACAGCAGCTAGCTCTACTTTTAGCCATGCATCATATTTTGCTTGCATATCCCATTTTTTGGCCATGATTTCTCTGCTATATCTTTCAACCATCTTTGAAACCTTTTTAGCTATAATTTTTTTTAAAAATGAAAATGGAATTTTATCTAAAAAAATTTAGAGAAAGGTTAAGTTTGGCTTACACAAAAATAAAACTATCAAACAATGGAAAAAAGGCGTTTCAAGTCCTTATAGATAATTTGAAAATCAATATAAATGAAGCCCAAAAACTCATAGACAAAAAAAGGCTTTTTTGTGATGGAATTTTAGTAGAAGAAAAAAATAAAATCTTAAAAGGCGATGTAGAATTAATAGTCTATGAAAACAACCCCAAGGGAGTAGAAATTGTTTTTGAAAATGAAGATTTTGCGGTACTTGAAAAAGAAAGTGGAATTTTAAGCCATCCTAATGGTAGACACTGCAAATACAGCCTTAGTGATGAAATTTGGTACCTTTGGGGTAAAAAAGCGTGCGTAGCCCATAGGCTTGATAAAGAAACAAGTGGACTCATACTCGTAGCCAAACACAAAAAAGCACAAATTGAACTTAAAACTATGTTTGAAAAAAAACAAATTCAAAAAGAATACCTTGCCTTTGCAAGTGGAGAAATTAAAGTAAATTTTATAGTCGATCAAGCGATGGATTTAACAAAGGATTATGATGATGTTAAAACTAGAATGCAAATTTGTGAAAATGGAAAAAAAGCAATCACAGAGTTTGAGGTTTTGAGCTTTTATCCTAAGCTCAATGCTACACTTTTGCTTTGCAAACCACTCACAGGCAGACAACACCAAATTAGAGTGCATTTATTTTATAAAAACCACAAAATTTTAGGCGATCCACTCTATGGCCTTGAAAAAAAAGATATAGAAAAAATTTTAGATGACAAAATGGACATAGAAGAACGCATAAAACTAAGCGGTGCTAAACGCTTGTGCTTGCATTCTTATCGTTTAAAATTTAACTATAACGGAGAAAATTTTGATATTTTTTCAAAAAAGGGTATGGAAAAAATTTTAGCAGCATTTTAAAATAAAGGCGATACTTCATATCTAACAAGCTATCATTTTTAATAAAAATTTTTAAAATAAAAATTTACTTTTTGTTAAAAATTTAGTATAATCAAAAAATAAAAATATAGGATTTTATAAATGAAATTTGTTAATTTTAAATTTAATCAAAAAGCTACTCTAGGGGTGTTTAACTCAAGTGGAAAGGTCGTAAATTTGGCCGATCTTGATATCAATGTTCGTGATATGAATGAGCTGATTATAAATTTTGATGAATTTAAACATAAGTTTAAAGATTTAGACTCTAAAACAGCTTATGAAATTCCAAAAGAAGATTATCTAGCTCCTATCATAGAACCTCGACAAGATATCATATGTCTTGGGATCAATTTTTTAGATCATGCCAAAGAATCTGCACAATTTAAAGGTGAAAAATTTGAAGAAAGAGAATATCCTGTATATTTTGGAAAACGCTGCAATCAAGCCACAGCTCCTTTTGGCAGCATATCTTTACATGCTGATGTTACTTCTCAATTAGACTATGAATGCGAGCTTGCTTTCATTTTAAGTAAAGATGCTTATAAAATCAAAGCTGAAGATGCAAAGGATTATATTTTTGGTTATACCATCATCAATGAAATTTCAGCACGAGATCTCCAAAAACGCCACAAGCAATTTTACCGCGCAAAAAGCCTTGAGGGAAGCACTATAATGGGACCTTATATCACAAGTGTTGATGAGATAGCTTATCCGCCCGAGCTTAATTTGCAAAGTTATGTCAATAAAGAATTACGACAAAATTCCAATACAAAATTTTTTATTTTTGACATCGGATATGTCTTAGAAGAACTAAGCTCGGGAATGCTTTTAAAAGCTGGTACTATCGTATCAATGGGAACTCCAAGCGGTGTAGGAATGGGCTTAAACCCACCCGTTTTTCTTAAAAAAGGTGATGAAGTGCGCTGTGTGATAGAAAATTTAGGAGAAATTTGTAATATAATATCATAAACTCTTATTAAAACAATTTTTAATAAGTTCAATCAAAAGGAGAAATTATGGAGTTCTTAGAGCTTTTATTAGTTTTAATCGCCTTGATACTGATTATCAAAAAACCAGAAAAAGAAAATTTGGCTTTTGGTTTGGTAATGGTAGCTTGGCTTTTAATGGTTTTTTTCTATGTTGGCCACAAAACAGGTGCGCTTTTAACGATAATGAATCTGTAAAGAAAGGCTAGAGAATGAACGAAATAAATAAAACAAAAAATTTCTACACTCTTATGTGTTTAGCAGGCTTTTTGATTATTCTTTTGCCTGTAGGGATTGCAAATTTTGTATTTGGTTATATGTTGGGTGATAGCCCATGCACTCTTTGTTGGGGACAAAGAGAAGCGATGATTTTTATCGGAGTTATAGCACTTTTTATCGTGCGTTATGGTATGAAAGGTAAATACCTTGCTGCTCTTTTAATCATGACAGCAGTAGGACTTTATCAATCTTTTGCTCACTATGGCAATCACGCTCATAGAGATTTAGATCAAGGTTTTGGTTTAGCAGTTTTTGGTATCCATACTTATTTTTGGGCTGAAGTAGTCTTTTGGGCTGTAGTCTTGCTTTTAGGCGTGATGTTTGCTTTTGCTCCTAAATTTGGATCTTTTGATAAAGAATTAAATGGCGAAAAATTTAGAAAATTTACTAAATTTAGCTTTGCAGCATTTTTAATCAGCACCCTTATCGTTGCATCTAATGTTTTTCAAGCTTTTGTAAGCACAGGAATTCCTCCTTATGTAGGACAAGGTGATCCTGTAAGATTTAGTCTTAATCCAAAATATATCATTTGGAGCACAGGGGGTTGGAATGGTTTATGGCAAAACATTTCTTTCCTAGGAAAACGCGATGTTAAAGCTCCTGATTATGCTTTTGCACCTGCAAGTGAAAAACTTGGCATAAAATTTGATAATGATATCAACAATGCTCCATTTGCAAAAATCAATGATGAGCTTAAAATCATCAACGAACAAACCATAAATTTTGACAAAGCGATCAATACTCTTGATTATATCAATGATGAATTTGTAGCAAGTTCTAAATGGGATGTAGCTTTCTTAGATAATAATTTTAGCGTTAAAGAAGGTTTTGAACTTGATCCTTATTTTTCAGCTTCTATCGATCCAATCATCGGTATCATACCTTATATGAACGATAAATTCATTCTTATGGGCTCAAACAAATCTTTCTTAAGATTTGCAAAAAATCCTAATGCAAGTGAAGAAGATATCGCTAAACAATACGCTGACTTTGTAAAAGGCAATGATAAATTTGAAGGTCAAGGAAAAGATTTAGGTCGTGGAAGACTTGATACAGTTAGAGCAAAATTTAACCATGTAGCAAGTATGACTACAGATGGAAATTATCTTTATCTTGCAACTGTTCCAAACAACAAAGACGCTAAAACTTTTGTAATCTCTAAAGTTTCTTTAAAAGATCGTGTTCTTTCAGGAGAATTTACTCCAAAAGCAAATCTTAAAGAAGGTAAAACTTTAGGCGATCTTTATGTAACTTCTATGACTTTTAAAGATGGGGAAATTTATGCACTTAGCAAAAATCACAATGTGATTGCCGTAATTGATCCAGTTAAAGAAGAAGTAGTGAAAACTATCGCTTTCCCAAGCTCTATCACTAATGCTAGAAGCATTTTCTTTAAAGATGGAAAAATCAATATTCTTTCTTATCAAGATGGAGCAAACAAGCTTTATACTTTAAACTAAGCTTTAAGTCCTAGTGAAAACTAGGACTTATATTTAATCTTATCTTTAAATCCTGCTTTTTCAAAACCTCTTAAACGAAGCAAACAACTATCACACTCCCCACAAGCTTCATCTTCACTCTCATAACAAGACCAAGTAAGTTCTAAAGGTACATTTTCTTTTAAGGCTAGTTCTACAATTTTAGCTTTATTTAGTCTAACAAGCGGAGTTTTTATACAAACTTTGAAATTCTTACTCGTACCTTCATTGATAAATTCTTGTGCCTTTTGTATAAACTCATCAGTACAGTCAGGATAACCACTGCCATCTTCTTCTACCACCCCTATAAAAACACTCTCACAATTTTCCTTTTCAGCCAAAGATCCTGCTATACTTAAGAAAATTCCATTGCGAAAAGGCACATAAGTGATAGGTGGAGTATCGCTTGTACAAAGCTCATTTTTAGGGATGTCTATACTTTTATCGGTTAAGGCATTGCCCCCTATATCTTTGATAAAACTCACATCTAAAATATAAGATTTTTCTACTTTTAAAGCCTTGCAAATTTGCTTAAAACATTCTTTTTCTTTTTCTTGAGTGCGTTGTTCATAGTCAAAATGCAAAGCGATGATTTCATAACCTTCTTTTTTGGCCAGATAAGCACACAAAGTACTATCCATACCGCCACTTATGATACAAAGTGCTTTTTTACTCATTTTTATCCTTAAATTTGCTATAATTTCACAATTTTAACGAAAATTTTTAAATTTAAATTGCAAAAAGGCAAAAGCATGATAAACATAAAACTCATAGAACACATTTTTAAAGCCGCTTCTATCAGTCGTTGGAATGATTATCCAAGAATGGCAAATTTGGTTGAACTTGACAAACAAGCGCATAAATTTATCATAGCTTATTTCATTGCAAAAATGGAAAAAGATGTGGATATAAGAGTGATTATAGAAGGGGGAATTTTTGAGTTTTTAAGTCGTGTTGTGGTAACTGATATACGCCCTGATGTGTATCATGAAATCGTGCGTCAAAAAAAAGCAGAAGTGAATGCTTGGGTTTTAAGCAAAATCGAACCTATGATAGAAGATATAGAAGATGGGGAATTTCTAAAGCGTTTTGAAGCGTATTTAAACGGTAATGCTTATGCTAAAGAAAGACTTATCTTAAAAGCAGCTTCATATTTTGCTACAAGATGGGAATTTAACATAGTTTATCAAACCTCAGCTTTTTTAAATGATATTGATGAGATTAAAAACAAAGTTGAAGAAGAATTAGAAGATTACTATGAGCTTATAGGAGCTAGAAAAATCGCTTTAAATCAAAAAATAGCCAAAATTATTGATCTTAGCGGAAGACTTCGCTTTCAAAAACGTTGGGCTCAAACTCCACGCATACCAGAAACCGCGGTTTTAGGACATATGCTTGTAGTGGCGATTTTAGGATATTTTTATTCACTTAAAATCAAAGCTTGCGATAAAAGACTTGAAAACAATTTTTATTGCGCTTTATTTCATGATTTACCTGAATCTTTAACGCGTGATATCATAAGCCCTGTAAAATACGGCATAGACGGACTTCACACTATCATCAATGATTATGAAATGAAACTGATCAATGATAGAATTTTACCCTTTGTGCCTGAAAACCTAAGGGCTGAATTTTCTTATATCTTAGGCATTAGAGAGGGCAGAAGCAATGAAGCAAGTTTTGTCAAAAATGAATTTGAAAATCGCACCTATAAAAATGCTAAAATAGAGCTTTGTAGCGGAAGTTTAAGCTCTTTTAATCAAAACGAATTTGGAGCAATTGATGGCAAGGCTTTAAAATACTGCGATAAAATCGCTGCTTTTATCGAAGCAGGGCTTAGCATAAGCTATGGAGTAAAGTCTAAAGAACTTGAAAACGGTTTTGAAGATATGTTTAGATTTTTCAACGAAAGCCCTACAATCGATGGAGTAAATTTCCTCGAAATTTGTAGAGAATTTAGGGATTATTTTAAAATTTAATCTTATTTTGATTATAAACTCCAAGAACGGAATGAAAGAAACTCTTTCATTCCATATCTAAAACCGCACCCTTGCTAGCATTTGTTACAAGTTTTTGATACATTCTAAGCCATCTGGATTTTACTTCTTTTTGAGGCATTACAAAGTCATTTTTGCGTTTTGTGATTTCTTCATCGCTTAAATTTGCATTGATGGTATAAGCATCTACATCGATTTCTATCTCATCACCATCTTTTAAAAGCCCTATAAGCCCACCCTCAGCAGCTTCAGGAGAAACATGACCTATGCTTAAACCCCTTGTTGCACCGCTAAATCTTCCATCGGTAATCAAAGCCACATCTGCACCAAGCCCCATACCCATGATAAGTGAAGTTGGACTTAACATCTCTTGCATACCTGGGCCACCCTTTGGCCCTTCATAACGGATCACGCAAACATCGCCTTTTTGCACTTTACCTTTAATGATACCTTTAATAGCTTCATCTTGCGAATTAAAACAAACAGCTTTGCCCTTGAATTTTCTCTCTCCTGTAATACCTGCAGTTTTTACAACACAGCCTTGTTCAGCTAAATTTCCAAATAAAACCGCAAGCCCCCCTACTTTAGAGTAAGCATTATCTACCTTACGAATGATGGTTTCATCTTTGATTTTAGCATTTTTTAAACGATCTTGTAAACTTTCTCCTGTGATGGTTAAGGCATCAAGCTCTAAAATATGTCCTTCTCTGCTTGAAATTTCAGCCATTACAGCACTTACACCCCCTGCTTTATGGATATCATCCATATAAACAGTATTAAGTGATGGAGCGATTTTTGCAATATGTGCAACCTTGCTTGAAATAAAATTTAAATCCTTGATATCAAGCGCAACTCCCGCTTCTCTTGAAATAGCTAGCATATGTAAGATTGTATTTGTGCTTCCACCCATTGCCATATCTACCACCATAGCATTTCTTATAGCTTTTTGGGTGATAATATTTTTGATTTTAAATCTTTCATCTAAAGCGATTTCACAAATTCTTCTTGCAGCCTTTCTTAAAAGCTCTTCTCTTTCTTTACTAAGTGCTAAGATCGTACCATTTCCTTCTAAAGCTATACCCATAGCTTCACATAAAGTATTCATAGAATTTGCAGTAAACATACCCGAGCAAGAGCCTCCACTTGGGCAAGCCGAACATTCTATATCTTTAAATTCTTCTTCGCTGATTTTATTGGCCTCATATGCTCCTACAGCTTCAAAAACTGAACTAAGACTTATTTTTTCACCCTTTTTAGTCACACCCGAACGCATAGGACCACCGCTTACAAAAATAGTCGGTACATTAACCCTTAAAGCACCCATTAGCATACCTGGAGTGATTTTATCACAATTTGGAATACAAATTAAAGCATCTAACTGATGCGCATTCATAACGCTTTCAACTGAATTTGCAATGATTTCACGACTCGGCAAAGAATAAAGCATACCCTCATGACCCATAGCTATGCCATCATCCACGCCTATAGTGTTAAATTCAAAAGGGATACAGCCATTTTTTCGAATTTCATCTTTTATAATTTTTGCATATTCATTTAAAAAATAATGCCCTGGAATAATATCAATATAGCTATTTGCCACACCTATAAAAGGCTTGTCAAAATCCTCATCTTTTAAGCCACATGCTCTAAGTAAAGAGCGGTTGGGTGCTTTTAAATGCCCTTTTTTAATCGCATCACTTCTCACTAAAAACTCCTTAATATTTTTTTAATATTATAACTTAATTTTTATAAAATTTACTTGCAAGAAGTAAGCTTTCTGTGTATAATTTTCATCAATTGACAAAAGTATTTTTTTATAATACAATGCTTTTTGATTATCAAAAAGGAGTACAAAATGAGACAATATGAATCCTATAAATGTCCAAAATGCGGCAATGAAGTAGAAGTTCAAAATGTAGGCGGTGGAAAACTTAGCTGTTGTGGTGTTGAGATGGAGTGTATCACTCAAGATTTAACTGCAATAAATTTGATGAAAGCTTTTGCTGGAGAATCAATGGCTAGAAATAAATACGATTTATTTGCGGATGTAGCTGAAGAAGAAGGTTGGCATGCGGTTGCTAGACATTTTAGAGAAGCGGCTGAAAATGAAAAATGGCATGCAATAGCAGAATTTAAAGCTTATCATGAAATCGTTGATGGCAAACCTTTAGAAGTAACTACAAAAAACCTAGTAACTGCTGCAGAAGGTGAAAACTATGAGCACACAACTATGTATCCAAATTTTGCTAAAATCGCTGAAGATGAGGGTAAAAAAGCTATAGCAAGATTATTTACTGCGATTGGAAAAGTAGAAATAGAACACGAAAGAGAATACCTAGCTCTTAAAAAAATGCTTGAAGAAGAAGAATTCTTTAATAGCGAAGTAGAAGAACTATGGGTTTGTGAGGTTTGTGGACATATCCATCGTGGCAAAAAAGCTCCTGCAGCCTGTCCTTTATGTAAAGCACCTAAAGAATACTTTAAGCGTGAATTTTTAGGCTAAATCCTTGGGCGATTTTTCGCCCTTTCTTAGAGAAAATTTGAAAACTTTATTTGAAGAAAACGAACTTTTAACTCCATTTGATATTAACTTAATCGGCATTGATGAAGCAGGACGAGGTGCCTTAGCAGGTCCTATGATGATGGCAGCTTGTAAACTGCATAAAGATCTTGAGGGGCTTTGTGATTCTAAAAAATTGAGCGAAAAAAGACGCGAAGAACTTTATGAAATTATCTTACTTCATTCAGATTACCTCATCCTTGCTTTTTCTTCAGAAAAAATTGATGAAATAGGGCTTAGCGCTTGTTTAAAAATGGGTTTAACACTCATAAAAAAACACTTTAAAACAGAAAATAATTTCTTATACGATGGCAATACAAATTTAGGCATTAGCGGTATAAAAACTCAAATCAAAGCCGATGCCAATATCAAACAAGTAAGTGCAGCAAGTATACTTGCAAAGGTAAGTAAAGATAGAGTGATGAATTTTTTAGCTAAAAATTTTCCTTGTTATGAGTTTGAAAAAAATAAGGCTTATGGGACAAAAGCCCATAAGGAATTGATAGCAAAATTTGGAATTTGCAAGCTTCATCGCAAAAGTTTTAAACTTTTATGACTATTTTGCTAAATTCTCATGTATATTTAAAGCACACTCTATACCATCTTTTATAGCCCAAACGACTAAAGATTGTCCTTTTCTAGCATCTCCGCAAGCAAAGATTTTTTCATGTGTGGTTTGGAAATTCTTTGTTTTGACATTGTTTTTCTCATCCAAACTTACTCCAAAATTACTAGCGATAGCATCTTCACTTCCGCTAAAACCCATAGCCAAAAGTACTAAATCTGCTTTATAGTTTTGATTAGAATTTGGAAGTTCGACATTTATAGCCTTACCTTCTTTGAATTCGCGTTTTAAATCACATGCTTCTACGCTTTCTACTTTGTCTTTACCTAAGAATTTTTTTGTCATTTTTTGATATTCTCTAGGATCTTTGCCATATACAGCAATGGCTTCTTCTAAACCATAATCTGTCGTAAAGATATCAGCTTTTAAAGGCCAAGGATTGCTTTGGCTTCTTTGTAAAGGTCTTTTTGGGCTTCTTTCAAAACGCACTATGGACTTAGCTCCTTGTCTTGTAGCTACAGCGATACAATCAACACTTGTGTCCCCACTTCCTATAACCAAGACATTTTTACCCTTTGCTGTATCAGCACCCTTACCTGTTTTTAGCAAGGTTTTGGTATTTTGCGTTAAGAAATCAAGAGCAAATTCAACGCCCTTTAGTTTTCTACCCTCTATATCAAGATCGATAGGCTTGCTCGCTCCTGTGCAAAGTACTAAAGCATCAAATTCTTTTAAAAGTTTAGAAACCTTATCTTTGCTGTCTATATTTTCATTCACTTTAAATTCAATCCCACTTTTTTTAAGCAAATCCACCCGTCTTTGAACTATACTTTTATCAAGCTTCATATCAGGAATTCCATACATTAAAAGCCCGCCTACTTTATCGCTTCTTTCAAAAACACTTACCTTGTAGCCAAGTGAATTTAAGGTATTAGCACAAGCAAGTCCAGCAGGCCCACTTCCTATGACGGCGATTTTTTTGCCATTGTATTGTTTAGGTTTATTTGGACTTACTAAATTTTCTTTAAAAGCATTTTCTATGATGGCTAGCTCGTTATTTTTGATACTTACGCTTTTTCCATTAATCGCACACACACAAGAATCCTCACAAGGAGCCGGACAAACACGGCCAGTAAATTCAGGAAAAGGATTGGTAAGATCAAGTCTTTCATAAGCTTCTTTCCATAAAGAACGATAAATAAGATCATTCCATTCAGGGATGAGATTGTTTAAAGGACAGCCTACATCCTTGCCTTCACTCATCACACCCGTATGGCAAAATGCTACCCCACAATCCATACATCGTCCGCCCTGAATTTCTTGTTCTTTCTTGTCTAAAAGCGTTGTAAATTCTTTGAAATTTAAAACTCTTTCTTTAGCAGCAACTTTTTTAAAATCTACCCTTTTAAAATCTAAAAAACCTCTTGCATTTCCCATTTTTACTCCTTATTTTTGTGTGATTTTCAAAAATGCTGCCAAACTTGGATCTTCTTCATCTTTGCAAAGTTCGATCATCTCTAACATTTTTTCATAATCTCTTGGCATAACTTTAAAAAAGTCTTTTTTGTCAAATTTTTCGAGTATGTCCTTAGCCTTTTTAGAATTGGTATAAGCGATATGATTTTCTATCATCGTTTTTAATTCTTTTTCATCCTTAGTGCTAAGATCTTTAATATCCACAAGCTCGGTATTTACATGGGCTTCATTGTATCTTCCAAAGATATAAACCACACCCCCACTCATACCTGCAGCAAAGTTTGCACCCACATCGCCAAGCACTACGACAAGCCCCCCTGTCATATACTCACAACCATGCACGCCTGTTCCTAAAACTACCGCTTTAGCTCCTGAATTTCTTACGCAAAATCTTTCTCCTGCTATACCATCTAAATACACTTCACCCTCAGTTGCTCCATACAAACAAGCATTTCCTGCGATGATATTTTCTTCAGGTGAGAAAGTAGCATCATTTGAAATTTTAGCAATGATCTTACCTCCGCTTAAACCTTTACCTAGATAATCATTGCTATCGCCTATAATCTCAAGCTTAATGCCCTTTAACAAAAATGCTCCAAAGCTATTGCCTGCATTTCCTATGGCTTTAATTTGTATGCTATCTTCGCTTAAAGCGTCTTTGCCATAAGTTTTTAGAATTTCACTTGAAAGCATAGTAGCAAAAGTACGGCTTTGATTTCCTACCTCTAAAGAAAGTTTGATAGGCTCTTTTTTCTCCACAGCATTTTTACAAAGTGGGAGTAAAATTCTATAATCAATCGTTTTTTCAAGTTTATTGTCTTTATAGTCTTTAAAATGCACAGCGGTTCTGTTATAAGTAGGTAAGGATTTTAAAATTTTATCTAAATTCACTTTACCTGCTTTACCTTGCATAGGTTTTTGACGGAGTTTATCAACTCTTCCTATCATATCATCAAGGCGTTCAAAACCAAGTCTTGCCATATATTCTCTAAGCTCTTCAGCTATAAAATACATGAAATTAACCACATCATCTACTTTGCCTTTAAAACGATCTCTAAGTTCTTTATCTTGAGTGGCAATACCAAAAGGACAAGTATTAAGATGACAAACTCTCATCATCGTACAGCCCATAACAATTAAAGGCGCAGTAGCAAAGCCAAATTCTTCAGCTCCTAAAAGTGCAGCTATAGCTAAATCGCGTCCATTCATCAGCTTTCCATCAGTTTCTAATCTTACTCTATCTCTAAGCTTGTTTAAGATCAAAGTTTGATGCGTTTCAGCTAAGCCTAACTCCCAAGGAATTCCCGCATGCGGTATAGAAGTTCTAGGGCTTGCTCCTGTTCCTCCATCATAACCTGAAACAAGGATTAAATTCGCTCCTGCTTTTGCCACACCTGCAGCAACTGTTCCTATACCATTTTCGCTTACAAGTTTTACTGAAATTTTGGCGTCTTTATTCGCATTTTTTAAATCATAAATGAGTTGAGCCAAATCCTCAATAGAATAAATATCATGATGAGGTGGTGGAGAAATCAGCGTCACACCCGCTGTAGAATGTCTAGCCTTAGCTATCCAAGGATAAACTTTAAAGCCCATTAATTGTCCGCCCTCGCCTGGTTTTGCACCTTGAGCGACTTTGATTTGTAATTCTTTTGCATGGGTTAAATAATTTAAATCCACCCCAAAACGCCCACTTGCTACTTGTTTGATAGCGGAATTTTTATTGACTCCATCTTTGATTTCATAGCGTTCCTCATCTTCACCGCCCTCGCCTGAATTTGATTTTGCGCCTATTTTATTCATCGCTTCTGCTAAGCACTCATGAGCTTCTTTAGAAATAGAACCATAACTCATAGCACCTGTTCTAAAGCGTTTAACTATACTTTCAGTACTTTCAACCTTGTCAATGCTGATAGCCTCGCTAAAATCAAATTCCATTAAAGAACGCAAATTCACTTGTTTTTCATCAACTAAAGCCGAGTATTTTTTAAAGCTTTTATAGTCTTTATTGCGACAAGCTTGCTGAAGATTAAAAATCACAAGTGGATCGATTAAGTGTTCTTCTTTAGCACTTCTAAAGCTGTGAATTCCTTTAGAATCTAAAGCCTTATGCGTATCATTAAAAGCATGTTTATGTAAAGCGATCAGTTCTTTTTCAAAATCTTCTAAATCCATACCCTCAATGCGTGAAGTTGTAGAAGTAAAGTATTTATCAATCACCTTAGAGCTTAAGCCCAGACATTCAAAAAGTGCAGAGCCATTATAACTTTGCAAGGTAGAAACCCCCATTTTAGAAGCAATTTTTACTATACCACTTGAACTTGCTTTGATGAAATTTTCTACCGCTTTATCATAACTTACATTTAAGTCTTTATTTTCTATAAGTTTTTGTATGCTTTCATAAACCAAATAAGGATTTATAACCGTTGCACCATAACCCAAAAGACAAGCAAAATGATGAATTTCTCTTGGCTCACCACTTTCTATGATAATACTTGTATGAGTTCTTAAATTCTTTCTTACTAAATAATTATGCACGCCCGAAACCGCAAGTAAAGCAGGGATATAAGCATTTTTATCATCCACGCCTTTATCACTTAAAATGATGATAGAAACACCTTTTTTAATCTCTTCTTCTATTTTTACACAAAGATTATCTAAAGCTTGTTCTAAAGTTACTTTAGAATATTCATAAAGTATAGAAAATTCTTTAACTTGGAAATTGTTTAAGGCTTTAACCTCAAAAAGCTCTTCATTGCTAATAATAGGCAAAGAAATTTTAACACGCTTTGCATTGTTTTCATCTGGTTTTAGCAAATTCCCTTCGCTTCCTAAATATATCCTTGTAGAAGTAACAATCTCTTCTCTTATAGCATCTAAAGGTGGATTAGTCACTTGAGCAAAAAGTTGTTTAAAATAATTATACAAAGGCTGATAAGTTTTAGAAAGTATAGCCAAAGGAGTATCCACACCCATAGCCGCTAAAGCTTCTTTGCCATTTTGTGCCATACTTGCTACACTCATTTTAAGCTCATCATAGCTCCATCCAAAAGCTTTTTGAAGTTTTAAAACCTCATCTTCTTTTAAAAATTTATGTTTATAAACCCCGCTGTGTTGTTTTTCAAGCTCTACTAAATTTTTAAGCCATTGTTTATAAGGCTTCGCATTAGCATAATGCTCTTTGATTTCATTATCAGCTATTACTCTGCCTCTTGCAGTATCTACAAGTAAAAGTTTTCCAGGTTCTAGGCGTTTTTTAGCTTTGATATTGTTTTCATCAAGTTTTAAAGCTCCTGTTTCGCTTGAAAGTATGAGCATATCATCTTTTGTAAGATAATATCTTGAAGGACGAAAACCATTTCTATCTAAACTCGCCCCCATGATAACCCCATCAGTAAAAACTATAGCAGCAGGTCCATCCCAAGGCTCCATCAATAAAGAATGATACTCATAAAAAGCACGCTTTTTACTTCCCATGTTCTCATTTTTATGCCATGGTTCTGGCACCATCATCATAAAAGCTTCTTCTAAAGTGCGTCCATTTAAAGCTAAAAATTCTAAAGTATTATCAAACATAGCAGAATCACTACTTGGTTTTGCTATGATGGGAAAAATTTCATCTAAATTTTCAAAATACTCACTTTGCATCAAACCTTCTCTAGCTCTTATGCTATCGACATTTCCTCGTATAGTGTTAATCTCTCCATTATGCACCATATAGCGGTTTGGATGAGCTCTTTCCCAGCTTGGGAAGGTATTAGTCGAAAAACGAGAATGCACCAAAGCAATGGCGGATTTCATATTGACATCTTTAAAATCAAGATAAAAATCACTCAATTGAGTAGAAAGAAGCATTCCTTTATAAACTATAGTGCGTGAAGAAAAGCTTGAAAAATAAAATTTAGGCACATGCAAAGCTCTTTTTTCTATAAGACGACGACAAGCATAAAGCACTCTTTCAAACTCAAGTCCTGCATTAACCGTGCTTGGTTTTTTTACAAAAGCTTGTAAAAAATAAGGCATAGCTTTTAAAGCGCTTGCTCCTATATCGCTAGGATTAAAAGGCACTTCTCTAAAACCTAAAAATTCTAAATTTTTATCTTTTAAACCTTGTAAAAATATCGCTTTTGCTTCTTCTTTAGCATCTGCATTAGGCGATAAAAACATTTGCGCTACAGCATAATCACCTTTTTGAGGAAGCTCAAAACCAAGCTCTTGAGTCATAAAAAAATCATGAGGAATCTGAATCAAAATTCCCGCTCCATCGCCTGAATTTTCTTCAGCTCCCGCACCGCCTCTGTGTTCAAGATTCATCAAAATTTCTAAAGCGTCACAAATAACCTTATAAGAAGCAATACCGCGTATATTGGCAACTGCGGCAATACCACAGGCATCGTGTTCATTTTTAGGGTGATATAAACCTACGCTTTGATTGTTTTCTAAGATATTTTCCAAATCCATTTTATTCTCCTTATAAGATTGATTTTAAATTTGATAGCTTGTTAAGGATTATAACATATATTTTTTTAATATCGAGATATTTTTTATCTTAAAAATAAATAAATTAAAAAATATTTCAATGGATTTATAAAAATTATAAAAACATCGCTATGATACTTCCTAAAATCAGCAAAGGCCCATTATAAAAAATAAAAGTAGGAATACAAGTATCTTTTATATGATCGTGTTGCTTATCTACGCTTAATCCCACACTCGTTCCCATCGTCGTTTCACTTGCTGGACTTCCTGCATCTCCTAAGGCCCCTGCTACTCCTAAGATAAATATAATAAGAGCTGCGCTAAAACCAAGTTCTAAACAAATAGGACAAAAAAGTGTAGCTATGATAGGAATAGTCCCAAAAGAAGTACCTATACCCATGGTAATAATAAGACCTATTAAAAGCATTAAAAATACCGCTAAAAATTTATTTTCTTGCATCCAAGGCACTACGGAATTTACAAGCTCATTTACAGCACCGCTTTGTTTTAAAACTTCTCCATAACCCGCTGCTACAAGCATAACAAAAGCGATAAAGCCCATTAATTTAAGTCCATCATCAAAAATATCATTGACACTTTTATATTCAACTCCGCCCAAAATCACCATAGAAATAAAGCCCAAAAGCCCTGATAAAGGTAAATTCATCGTAAAAATTTGTAAAACCAAAGTCAAAATAAGCCCTACTAAAACGCCCCATTCTTTGCGTCCCATTTTGATATTATCAAAATCCATTTTTTGAATTTCTATTTCTTGATATTCTCTTGGTTTTCTATAAAATACAAAAAGCGCTAAAAAAAGTCCTAACACCATACAAATAGCAGCATAATACATCGCATTTGTTACATCTGCTAAGTTGACATTAACCCCATTTTTTTCCAAATTTTCTCTTAAAAGATCTTGGAAGTTAAGTCCAAAACCTATAGGCAAAACCATATAAGGTGTCGTAAGTCCAAAGGTTAAAGCACAAGCAACAGCCCTACGATCGATTTTTAATTTATTAAAAAGACTTAGAAGTGGTGGGATTAGCAAAGGAATAAACGCCACATGGATAGGAATTAAATTCTGTGAAAAACAAGAAATCAAAGCTATAGATAAAAGCAAAAGATATTTTTTGTGAGAGATAAAACGACTGACTACCTTAATCAAATAAGCTGTTAAATTTGTCCTTGAAATCGCAGCAGCAATAGCACCTAAAAGTATATAACTTAAAGCGGTTTTTAAATTTCCCTTCATTCCGTCGATTAAAATACTCATAGTCTCCATAATCTCAATATGAGAAAAAATTCCCGCAACTAAAGCAGAAATCAAAAGACTCAAAAGTACATTAAAACGAAATAAACAAAGTAAAGTCATCAAAACTACACTGATGATGATAGGATTTGTAAGCAGGGTCAAAATTTTTCCTTGTGAATTTATAAAAGCTTAATTCTAAAGAAAAATTTTTTAAAATGAGATAAAAATTATCAATGAATTAATATGTAAATTTTAGTAACATTGATAAATATATGTTACTTTTTTTTCATATTTAAGATAAAAATTCTATTATTACACAAATTTTTAAAATAAAAAGTCTCAATTCATTGAATTTTTTGTTATATTGAATTATAAACATTGAAAGGAGTACCCATGAATTTAAATGCGGAGCAAAAAAATGCTGTTTTGAGATTTAAAAAGTTTGTTTCTTTTAGAAACAAAATATCTCTTAACCTATCTTTGATAGTGCTTATTTGTTACTATATCTTTGTTTTAGGTATAGGACTTATGCCTGAAATTTTAGGGTATAAACTGGGTCCTAGTTCCATCACGCTTGGTATTATGGTAGGCATTGGCCTGATTTTATTGTGTATTATTTCTACAGGAATTTATACTTTTATCGCAAATTATTTTCTTGATAAAGAGCAAGAAGAAGTGATTAAAAGCTTGGAAAATGAAGGATTGCTTGATGCGTTAAAAGATGGAAAAATCAATTATAAGGAGCTAGTATGAAAGTCTTTATATTTTTAAGTTTAATCTTTAATTTAGCCTTAAGCGCCGGTTTTGATCTAGGAGAAGTTCATCAAAAACCTATAAATATAACTGCTGTTAGTATGTTTTTAGTCTTTGTTTTAGCTACTTTGTTTATCACCTATTATTCTAACAAAAAATCCAAATCCAAAAGTGGATTTTATACCGCCGGAGGAAATATCACAGGAATGCAAAATGGTGTAGCTATAGCGGGGGATTATATGAGTGCGGCAAGCTTTCTTGGAATTACCGCTTTAGTTTTTACTAATGGCTTTGATGGGCTTATTTATTCTATAGGATTTTTAGTGGGTTGGCCTATTATTTTATTTTTAATTGCAGAAAAATTTAGAAATCTTGGCAAATTTACCTTTGCAGATATTACCGCTTATCGTTTAGAAGCTAAGCCTATACGCGTTATATCAGCTATTTCTGCTTTAAGCGTTATTATCTTTTATCTTATTGCTCAAATGGTAGGAGCAGGACAACTCATACAATTGCTTTTTGGTTTACCTTACACTTTTGCGGTTGTTTTGGTCGGAATTTTAATGATTTGTTATGTAACCTTTGGAGGAATGCACGCAACCACTTGGGTGCAAATCATCAAAGCCATTTTACTTCTAGCAGGGGCTACTTTTATGGCTGTTATGATTTTATACCTTACGAAATTTGATTTAAAATATTATTTTGATTTAGCCATTTCTCATCATCCAAAAGGTGAAAACATAATGAAACCAGGGACTTTTTTGCCTGATACCGTATCAGCTCTTTCTTTAGGCTTGGCTCTTATGTTTGGAACTGCGGGTTTACCTCATATACTTATCCGATTTTTTACCGTAAAAGATGCTAAAGAAGCTAGAAAGTCAGTATTTTATGCAACAGGATTTATAGGGTATTTTTACATACTTACTTTCATCATAGGCTTTGGTGCTATAGCGCTCTTACTTGGTAATCCTCAATTTACTAACGCTGATGGAAGTTTTAATGGGGCTAGTAATATGATAGCAGTTACCTTAGCTGATGTTTTGGGTGGAGATGTCTTTTTAGGATTTATTTCAGCAGTAGCTTTTGCTACTATTTTAGCAGTCGTTGCAGGACTTGCGATTTCAGGTGCAGGAGCTATAAGTCATGATTTATATGTCAATGTTATCAAAAAGGGTGATGTCAAACATGAAGATGAAATGAGAGTTACAAAAATCGCAACTATAGCTATAGGAATTTTTGCTATTTTGCTAGGCATTGTCTTTGAAAAACAAAATGTTGCTTTTACCGTAGGACTTGCTTTTGCTATTGCTGCGAGTGTAAATTTTCCTATACTTTTACTCTGTATTTATTGGAAAAATCTTACCACTAAAGGCGCTTTTTGGGGTGGACTTATAGGACTTATAGTCGTTCTTGCTCTTGTGATTTTAAGCCCTAGTATATGGGTAAAAAGTTTTGGTTTTAGTGAAGCTATTTTTCCTTATGATCATCCTGCTTTATTTTCAATGCCTTTAAGTTTTATACTCATTTATATCATTTCAAAATTGGATAATTCTAAAAGAGCTAAAAAAGATAAAGAAGGTTTTGAAGCACAAGATTTTAGAGCTCAAAGCGGTGTGGGAGTAAGTGAAGCTGTGGTGCATTAAACAAAAAAAGCTTCTTTGCATTTAGCACAGAAGCTTTTTTAAATTTAAACCAGTAAATATTCTCATTAGAAAAGTATTTTAGGACTTTACTTAACATAAAGTCCTTTAAAGTTTATCTTTATTTGTAGTTTCTACCCAAATACTCACCTAAATACTGCAATTCTTTATCCTTAGCATTTAAATTCAGCAAGCAAACAAATAAAACAAAAAATAAAGCGATTTTTTTCATTTTTCTTTACCTTCTTTCATTCTTAATGCGTCGCGTTTATTATTAACAAAACGCTCATCTCTTAAATTTTTAGGCCAAATGCCTCCACGACCAGGTGCTAAAATTCCATTTGGATCAATACAATCTTTAAGCTGCGCGATAATCTCCCCATCCATGTTCTGTAGCAGTTTGAACCATTTGACGATACATTTTACGCACTTTTATTGTGTGCTTTATCGGTTCTTGAGTTATTAAAGGCTAATATAAAGCAAAATGCACGATACATCCAACTTCTAGGATGCGAAAAAGGTGTTATAGGAGATTCTTCCCCAAATTCTCTAAATAAATTCATATACACTTCTTGGCATTTTAAAAGTTCTTTACCATCGCGTGGAATAATAGGTGAAAACCATACATGCCCATCACTTGGTTCTAAAACCTCACCTCTTGTGCTAAGCCAAAAAATTTCCATATTTGGAATTCCAAGAGTAACCTTATGTTTAAGCTGCTTTTTTTGCTCCAAATTCAAAGGTAAGCTAAATTCTTGAACGA
This sequence comes from Campylobacter sp. 110, assembly GCF_002383965.1. Lineage (NCBI taxonomy): Bacteria > Pseudomonadati > Campylobacterota > Epsilonproteobacteria > Campylobacterales > Campylobacteraceae > Campylobacter > Campylobacter sp. 110. The sequence continues at coordinate 36,362 of NZ_NXBD01000042.1, forward strand.
TAGAAATATCTACACCTTCAATGATTTTAAATCTTTGCTTGATATATTCTAAATTTGCATAGCACACTTCTTTACAGCCATAAACTGAAACATCGATATTCCAATAAGGGATTTTATTTTTCAAAGCATAATTTTGAATTTTATCCATATCAGGTAAGCCATTTTTACTTGTAAGATAGCCTTTTAACTCCGCATTCATCGGTTTTCCATAAGGTGGATTTAATGGACTAAAATACTGCGGCCAACCCACAATAAAACTATCCTCAAGATAATTTAAAATTTCAACCGCATCCAAAAGCCCATTTTTGTAACGATACCAAAGTTAGATTGTGAAAAAAGTCCATCTACATAAGGACCATAGCCGTATTTATTTTCTGCGAAAGTCTTAGCTTTTGGTAAAGCACCCATACCCGTGCGTAAAATTTCTCCATTAGCCAAAACAACTTCCATCCCACAATGCGAGCCAAAAAGAAGGGATAGGTTCGTCATCATCATCCCATTGCGGGCTATACGCATCTCTATAAAGATCTAAATCCTCTTGGGTTTTAAATACCCACTCTTTACCCAAAGCTTTTTCAAATTTTGCTACTGCAGCTGTAAAATCACTTTGCGAAACATTTTTTGGTAAAATTATAATTTAACTCCTTTTGGTGCCAAAATCCAAGTATAAAAATCACCTTGTTTTTTTTCATACGCAACACACATACCATAATCCGCCGCCATAGTGCGGATCACAAAAAAAGTTGTCCCACTACTCACACTTCCAATGAGTGCTTTATTTTCAAAAGCTTCTTTAAGTTGTGAGTAAATATTGCTGATATCTTTTTCAATAAGTAAAATTTCATCCGCGTTAATGAAATTTCCTTGATGAGGAATTTCACTATCTTTGATAAAATATTTCACTTGTTTAGCTTGAGAAAATTCCAAAAAAGAAGCATTCAAACCAGAAAGACAAACAGCACTTAAAGCCGTAGCTTTTAAAAAATTTCTACGCGAAACTTCTAACATGAATTAATCGTTTTAAGTATTTAGTATTACAAATTATAAATCTATAAACTTAAAAAATATTTAAAAAATAATTTGAGTAAAGATAAAATATGAATTATTGTAACAAAGTGTGAAATTTTTAAACAAAAAGATAGAATTTAGTGTCAAATTTACAATCTGACACTAAAAAATTTTTACACATCCAAATGTTTTACATCTTTAGCATGTGTTTGGATATAATCGCGTCTTGGTTCAACCTCATCGCCCATGAAGAGATTAAAAGTATCATTAGCACTTTGTGCATCTTCGATAGTGATTTTTAAAAGTCTTCTTACGCTTGGATCCATAGTTGTTTCCCAAAGTTGTTCAGGGTTCATTTCACCCAAACCTTTATAGCGTTGGATATAAGCACCTTTTTTGGCATTTTTTTCTACTTCATCTAAGATATCTAAAATATCTTTTTCAAAGCTCAAATCACGATCTTTTATTTTATTAAAGATATAATTTGCCTCTTCATAAAGAGGGTGTGAAAATAAATCATCATTGATGATAAGTTCTTCCAAACCATTTTCAGTTTGCACATAAATGCGAATTTCATTTTCATTGATATAATGATTTAAAATATTATGCCCTTCTTTTTCCAAAAAAGCTTTAACGATTTTAAAAAGTTCTTCATTATTTTCTTTGATAAAGTCAGGGTTTTCGATCAAATATCTAATCACAGAAATCACATTGAAACGCTTTTTAAGCTCATTTAATACCGAGCGATAAGCGGCAACGATTTTTAGAAAATCTTTTAAATCATTTAAGCCAATTCCTTCATAATTAGAACTTTCAATACCTGTTTCGATAAGATAATCATTCAAAGCTTTTTCATCTTTGAGATAAATTTCTTTCTTTTGACCTTTTTTATAGCGGTAAAGCGGTGGTTGGGCAAGATAAATGTGTCCATTAGCCACAAGTTCATTCATAAAACGGAAGAAGAAAGTTAAAAGCAAGGTTTGTATATGTGATCCATCAACATCCGCATCTGTCATGATGATGATTTTATGATATCTTAGTTTTGAAAGATCAAAATCCTCACCTATACCACAGCCAAAAGCGGTAATCATATTTTGAATTTGCTCAGATTTTAAAATTTTATCTAATCTTGCTTTTTCAACATTTAAAATTTTACCACGCAAAGGCAGTATAGCTTGGAAAGATCTTTCTCTACCTTGTTTTGCAGAACCTCCTGCAGAATCCCCTTCCACAAGATAAATTTCACTTTCACTCGGATCTTTACTTTGACAATCAGCTAATTTCCCTGGTAAAGTTCCTACACTCAAGCTTTCTTTTTTACGCGTTAATTCTCTTGCTTTTTTTGCTGCTTCTCTTCCTCTAGCTGCCATTAAAGCTTTATTCATAATAGCTTTTGCTTCGATAGGATTTTCTTCAAAATATTTACTAAGATATTCAAAACTTGCTTTTGAAACTATAGGACGCACATAAGAAGAGCCAAGTTTTCCTTTGGTTTGTCCTTCAAATTGAGGTTCAGGCACTTTTACACTTACTACAGCGATAAGTCCTTCACGCACATCATCGCCTGTGATTTTAGAGTCTTTTTCCCTAGCACTAGCATTTGCTTCTATGTAGTTGCTAATCACTCTTGTTAAACCCATTCTAAATCCAGCTTCATGCGTTCCACCATCAGGGGTTTTGATATTGTTTACAAAAGAAAGCAAGTTTTCGCTATAAGTATCATTATAAAGCAAAGCTACTTCTACATTTACATCTTCTTCATCTACGCTAAAAAATATAGGTTTGGTTAAAGCTTCTTTTTTATTTAAATCACTAACAAATTGTGAAATTCCGCCCTCAAAATGAAAACTTTCACTTTTGCCTACACGATTATCTTTAAAATTTATAGTGATTTTTGGATTTAAATATGCAAGTTCACGAAATCTTTTAGCCAAAATATCATAATCAAATTCTGTTACTTCAAAAATTGTATCATCAGGCCAAAATTCTATGGTAGTTCCTGTTTTTTTGCTCTTTCCTATAACACCAAATTCACTGATGACTTTACCTTCTGAAAATTCTTGGCGATAAATTTCTCCATTTCTTTCAACCGTAGCTATAAGTTTTTTAGAAAGTGCATTTACAACTGAAACGCCCACACCATGCAAACCTCCTGAAACCTTATAAGTGTCTTTATCGAATTTTCCCCCTGCATGAAGAACGGTTAAAACGACGGTTAGGGTTGGCATATTTTCAGTAGGGTGCATATCTACAGGAATTCCACGACCATTATCGCTAACGATGCAGCTTCCTTCGGTAGTGATTTCTATATCTATAGTATCACAATGTCCTGCCATTGCTTCATCGATAGAATTATCCACTACTTCATAAATCATATGATGAAGTCCGCCTATATTGGTATCTCCTATATACATACCTGGGCGTTTTCTAACAGCTTCTAAGCCTTTTAAAACTTTAATATTACTCGCACCATAATTTTCTTGCATATTTTTCCTTTTAACTCAAGATTTTAAGTTTTTATAAAATCATAGGCATGATAACCATAGATAAGCCTTGAGAATTTACTACAAAGGCTAAGTTAGGTTCATTTACACTTAAAGTGAATTGTTCTTCTTCGATTGAAGTTAAGAAATCAAGTAGGTATTTTATCTTGATATTAAGATTAAATTCTTCACTTACTCCTGTTTCGATTTCAAGTTCGGTTTTTGCTTCCATATTGTCTAAGCTTATACCTTCAAAGATGATTTTATCTTTGTTGAAATGAAGTTTCATTTTTTCAGTTACAACACTGATTTTTTTAAGACTATCTATAAAATCTTCAGTTGAAAATTTAAGTTCTTGTTTGAAAGTTTTTGGGATAACTTTTTCATAATCAGGGAATTTATCATTGATAAGTTTTGTAAAGAATTCAAAATTTTCATTTTTGGCAATAAGCATATTTTGATCATAAAAAATTTCTATTTTTTCATAGAAAAGTTTTTGCATTTCCATAATAGCTTTTTTAGGGATACTAAAACTAAATTCTTGATTATTTGCTTTTTCTAAAGTATAGATTGCAAGGCGTTTTGTATCAGTTCCTACGAAGTTAATTTTATCTGTTTTTATATCTAAAAATGCACCATTTAAGGAGTATTTTGGGTTATTTGTATCAATACTTGGTAATATCTTTTTAAGAGAACGGCTTAAATCACTTGAATCAATGTCAAATTGGTTTTTTCCTTCTGTATTTGGAAAATTTGGAAAATCTTCATGATTAAACATAGGAAGTTTGTATTTTGTGCTTTTTTGTCTTATAAATAAAAAATTATCAATGGTTTCTAAAACAACTTCTTCATTGTTTAAGCTTTTAATAACATCTGCAATACTTTTTGCATTTGCAGTAGCAAAACCACTTGATTCTACGCGGATTTTTTTTATTTTATAGTTGATACCTATTTCATAATCACTAGCTCTAATAAGAAGTTTATCTTCATCAGCATGAAAAAAAAGATGAGAAGTAATGGTGCTTGAGTCTTTTTTTTCTACATAAGCATTACATAAAATCACTGCAGATTCTAAAGTATTTTTATTGATACTTAACTTCATTTTTTCTCCTTGGTTTATTTTAATTTTAAATTCGTTGTAATAATAAGCTTGTTGAAATTGTGAAATTCTTCAAAGCAAAATAATCAAATTTGTATTTTATCATACTTTGCTTAATTTCTTTTTTTCACACTCTAGAATTTATTTTTCACATCCTTTCACTTAACTTTGACTTTTAACAAGAATTTTGTTTTTAAGTTCTTCGATTTTTGCTTTTAAAGAACCATCATTTTCTATCATTTCTGTGATTTTTTTAACATTATGTGAAATAGCTGTATGATCTTTCATTTCAAAATAATTTGCAAGTTGTGGCATAGTCAAAGCCGTAAGTGCCCTAGCTAGGTAAATCACAATGCGTCTTGCTGTGACTATATTTTGAGTTTTTTTATTGGATTTCACATCGCTTGGTTTGATGTTAAATTCTTTACATACCAAAGATAAAATGTCATCTATAGTGATATTTTCTTTCTTTTCTTTGATATGATCTTTCATCACACTTTTGGCAAGTTCGAGTGTGATTTCTTGTCCTAGTATGGTTGCATAAGCATTTAAACTTATGATGATACCTTCGATTTCTCTTATATTATCCCCTAAAGAAGTGGCGATATAGTTTATGATATCATTAGAAAGATTGATATCGTTAAATTCACATTTTTTTCTTATGATGGCTATTTTTGTATCTAGTTGAGGTGGAGTTATATCAGCTATGATCCCATGTGCAAAACGACTTTTTAAGCGTTCGGTTATACCTTTTAGCATATTGGGTGGATTGTCTGAAGTCATGATGATTTGTCCATCGTTATTTTTGATTTCATTAAATATAAAGAAAAATTCTTCTTGAATTTTATCGGTTTTTCCTAAAAACTGCACATCATCTATGAGTAAAACATCACAATTTCTATATTTTTCATGAAATTTATCTAAAGAACCATTTTTTAAATTTGAAGTAAAATCATTGATAAAATTTTCACTGGTAGCGTAAATAACTTTTTTTCCCATTTCTAAGCTTGCATTTCCAACTGCTTGAAGTAAATGTGTTTTTCCAAGTCCTGTAGGCCCATAAACAAAGATTGGATTATAAAGTTTTCCAAGCTTGTCTTTATGTGCTATAGCTTTACATGCTCCATAAGCGTATTTGTTAGAATCCCCTACAACAAAACTTTCAAAAGTAAAAGAAGGATTTAAAATCGTGCTTTGTGCTTTTATATGAGCTATGTCGATTTTTGTGCTTTTGTTACTTTGTTTAGCACTTTGTGCTTGTATATTTATGATGGCTTTATTTCCACTTTGCACTTCATAAAAATGCGCTATTTTTTTGCCGTATTTTGTTTGTATGAATTTGGCTAAAAGCTCATTAGGAGCGTTAAAGACTAGAAAATCTGCTTTGCTTTGTTTTTCGTTGAATTTTAAATTTGATAAATAGTTTTCGTATTCGTTTTCATTGAGTTCTTTTTTTAAATTTTCAAGTATTTGGCTTGGATTCATAATCTCTCTTTAGTCTTTGTAAGCTTATAAATTTTATCTTAAATTTTATAAAAAAAGGTTAAAATCCGCTTTTGTATTTTATTTTTCAAAAGGTATGAATTTGAAAATTTTAGGTATAGATCCAGGTTCAAGAAATTGTGGTTATGCTATCATAGAAGCCAACAAAGGAAAAAACATTCTCATAGAAGCAGGACTTATAAAGATAAAGCCAAGTACCTTACAGTATCAAATCACAGAGCTTTGCGAGGGTTTGGACTTGATTTTTAAAAATCATTCTTTTGATGAGATAGCTATAGAAGATATCTTTTTTGCTTACAATCCAAAAACCGTTTTAAAACTCGCACAATTTCGCGGAGCCCTATCTTTAAAAATTCTTCAAATTCATGGAGACTTTGCAGAATACACTCCCTTACAAGTGAAAAAAGCCGTTACAGGAAAAGCCAAAGCAACTAAAGAACAAGTTGCTTTTATGGTAAAAAGGCTTTTAGGACTTAGTAAAGATATCAAGCCTTTGGATATCACAGATGCTATCGCAGTGGCTTTAACCCATGCAGCAAATTTAAGAGTTAGGGTGTGATTTTGGTAATTTTCATTACACAAAAGACCAAAGCTTCATAAACTCCCAAAATACCTTTAAATTTTTTCTATAAATTTTTAAAAAATTCATAAAAAATTTCAAAAGTTGGAACAGAACTTGCTTGTAAACTTCACATAAACGCAAAAGTTTTTTAAAGCCAAAGCGTTAAATTTTTTAAAGCAATATTTTATAAAGGATTTAAGATGATGAGATCACTTTGGTCTGGCGTAAGCGGACTACAAGCACATCAAGTTGCGATGGATGTTGAAGGTAATAACATTTCAAATGTTAATACCACTGGTTTTAAATACTCCCGTGCAGATTTTGGGACTATGTTTAGCCAAACTGTGAAAATCGCTACAGCTCCAACTGATGGAAGAGGTGGATCTAATCCACTTCAAATCGGTCTTGGCGTTTCAGTAAGTTCTACAACTAGAATTCATTCTCAAGGTTCAGTTCAAACCACAGATAAAAACACTGATGTGGCTATAAATGGTGATGGTTTTTTTATGGTGAGTGATGATGGGGGGCTTACTCGCTATCTTACAAGGAGTGGGGATTTTAAACTCGATGCTTATGGAAATTTTGTTAATAATGCAGGTTTTGTTGTCCAAGGGTGGAATATCAACTGGGATACTCAAAGTATAGATAGCTCAAGAACTCCACAAAATATTTTTATCGATCCCGGTATGCATATCCCTGCAGCAAAATCAACCGAAGTAGCCATCAAAGCGAATTTAAATAGTGGTTTAAATATAGGAACAGCAAGTCGTCCTTTGTATTCTCTTGATTCTGTGCATGGTTTTAATCAAAAAACAAGTGAAACTAAAGATGAAAATGATACAGGAACCACTCAGTTTTATACGACTTCTAAAAATGCTGTAGAAGTTACTGAAAAGGGTGTAGATGCAGGATCACTTTTTAATGCTAATGGTACAGGTTTAAATCTTAGAGATGGACAAGGGATTTGGGTATCTTATGCGGATGCTAAATATTCTACAAATTCTTTAGGTTATAATGCTTTTAATTCAAATTTACAACAAAATCAAACTGCTGCTTTTTGGGGCAATGGTAATCAAAAGACAAGATTAGATATAGTGATTAATGGAGTTGTTATTCAAAATGATACTATAGGCAGTATAGATGAGGCTATCGCTTATATCAATACCTTTACCGTACCAACGGATGCAAGAGAGGGAACAGGAGTAAGAGCGGTTAAAAATGCAGATGGCTCGGGTATAGATTTTGTCAATGATAATGCCGATGGCACTACAGATAATATGAAAAATATCAATCTTGTAGTTAATGCTAACAATACAGCAGGTGAACTTTGGAATGCTGTATGGGATAATAATACTCAAACATTTAGTTTTAACCAAGGTAACGGTGCTCAGCAGCCTACTATTAATAAAAATGGTTCTTCTTTATGGACTGCTGCTAGACAGAATTTGACTCCAGCTCCACCTGCTGCCGGGCCAATTACCCAAATTCAATTGACAGGTCCAGCAAATGCCCAAATAATAACAGCGCATAAATATATCTATAGTTCTTCGCCTCAAACTCTTCCTCCTATGTATAATCCCGATGGAGGTTTTAATTATATTCCAGGTACAAATACACAACCTCCTGTTTGGAATGGTACAGATGCTGCTACTATAGGTTCGCAAAATTATTATAATGCGGTAATAAATGGTTCTTTTTTAAATACCAATATAAGGACTTTTCACACTACTGAAGATTTAAGAGAGCTTTTACAAAGAGATGCTAGATATGGGGTTGATTATGATGGAAGTGGAACTTTTGCTGCAGCAGATGTCAATGAAAATGTTAAAGTTGTAGTCAATTCTTCAGGAGCTTTTTCTCTTACAAATGTTAATGAAAATTCAAATAGTCCAACACTTGTTACAGGTGGTCAGGGAGTATTGACTTTTGGCCCTCATAATATGAATTTCAATATCACTGCTTATACAGATGAAAGAGGAACAGTAAGCACTAATGATGCTTTTACTAAAATCTTTAAAGGACTTGATGGTTCTTTCCCTGCAGGCAATCAGGTTAAGCAAAGTGAACTTCTAAAACTTTCTGCTTTTTCAGCAGGACTTGAAATTTATGATTCCTTAGGTTCAAAACACACTTTAGAAGTGCAGTTTGTTAAGCAAAGCACCACTCAAGATGGGGGTAATGAATGGCAAATGATCATCCGTGTACCCGAACCTGCAGAGATCAACACTACAGGCGAAGGACCAAACAATATCATCGTAGGAACAGCAAGATTTAACAATGATGGATCTTTGTCAAATTATAATCCAAGAACGATAAATTTTTCACCCAATAACGGTGCCGCTCCAAATCAACAAATCAAACTTTCCTTTGGAACAAGTGGAAGCAATGACGGCCTTGTAAGCTCAAATTCTGCTTCAACTCTAACAGGACAAGCAACCGATGGTTATACTTCAGGCAACTTAAAACCTGATGCTATCCGTGTGGATGACAAAGGTAATATCTTAGGCGAATTTACCAATGGTAAAACCTTCGCTGTTGCAAAAATGGCGATGGCTTCAGTGGCAAATAACTCAGGTCTTGAAGAAATCGGCGGAAATCTTTTTAAAGTCACTGCAAATAGTGGTAATATCGTAGTAGGTGAAGCAGGAACAGGAGGTCGTGGTGAGATGAAAACCTCAGCTCTTGAAATGTCAAATGTGGATTTAAGTCGTTCTTTAACAGAGCTTATTATCATTCAAAGAGGTTATCAAGCAAACTCAAAAACCATTTCAACGAGTGATCAAATGCTCCAAACTCTAATCCAGCTTAAACAATAATTTAAGCTTAGTATTCTATAAAATATTGTTTTTTGCTCCCTTAAAGGGAGCAAGCCTTGCTTTGCAAGCCTATCTTGGTAGTCTTGTAATACTAGGCTTAGGCTTGAACTGCCTTCAATTTATTGCTAACTCACTCTTGCTAGGGGTGAGTTGCAATAAAATTTTAAGCAATGTGATATAAATTTTTTAAAATTTAATTTTATTTTTATTTTTTAAAGATAAAATAGCCAATAATTTTTTAGAAAGGAGAAAAAATGTCTTATATTAGTTTTAACTTAATGCTTTCTTCTTTCTGTATGCGTGCTTGGCACGCTTAATCTACTCGTATATACTCATATTCTATAAATTTACATTTCCAAACAATCTAGTTTAAAGCTGATAAAAGGCTTTTTAGTATTTTTTTAATTAACAAAAAAGGATAAAAAATGAATTTTAATAAAGAAACTTTAGCATTACATGGAGCTTATAATTTTGACACTCAAAGAAGTATTAGTGTGCCTATATATCAAAATACTGCGTATAATTTTGAAAATTTAGATCAGGCTGCAGCGAGATTTAATCTTCAAGAACTTGGCAATATTTACTCAAGGATAGGCAATCCTACAAGCGATGTTTTAGGACAAAGACTTGCTAATGTCGAGGGTGGGGCTTTTGGAATTCCTGTTTCTAGCGGTATGGCAGCTTGTTTTTATGCCCTTGTGAATTTAGCAAGTTCGGGAGATAATGTCGCGTATTCAAATAAAATTTATGGTGGGACTCAAACTTTAATTTCTCACACACTTAAAAATTTTGGCATAGAAGCTAGGGAATTTGATATCGATGATTTAGATAGCTTAGAAAAAGTTATAGATCAAAATACAAAAGCGATTTTTTTCGAAAGTCTTTCAAATCCTCAAATTGCCATAGCTGATATAGAAAAAATAACCCAAATAGCAAAAAAACATAAAATCGCTACCATTTGTGATAATACCGTTGCTACTCCTTTCTTACTCCAACCTTTTAAACATGGCGTGGATGTAATCGTGCATAGTTTAAGTAAATATGTAAGCGGTCAAGGCAGTGCTTTGGGTGGAGCACTTATAGAAAGAAAAGATTTAAACGACTTGCTTAAAAATAACGATAGATATAAAGCTTTTAACACTCCTGATCCAAGTTATCATGGACTGAATTTAAATACACTTGATTTGCCAATTTTTAGCATTAGAATCATCATCACTTGGCTTAGAGATTTAGGAGCTAGTTTAGCGCCTCAAAATGCTTGGTTGCTTTTACAAGGACTTGAAACTTTAGCAGTGCGTATAGAAAAACACAGCCAAAATGCTGAAAAAGTTGCAAATTTTTTAAATTCTCATCCTGATATCAAGGGCGTAAATTATCCTACTTTAGCAAGTAATGCTTATCATAATTTATTTAAAAAATATTTTGATAAAAATTTTGCTAGTGGACTTTTAAGTTTTGAAGCTAGGGATTATGAGCATGCTAGAAGAATTTGTGATAAAACTCAACTTTTCTTACTTGCTGCAAATTTGGGCGATAGCAAGTCTTTGATCATTCATCCTGCTTCTACTACTCATTCACAACTAAGTGAAGAAGAACTTCAAAAAGCAGGCATTAAGAAAACCACTGTGCGTTTAAGCATAGGGCTTGAAAATAGCGATGATTTGATAGCGGATTTAAAACAAGCTATAGAAAGTTAAAGAGTGTGTTTATGTTAAGTGGAATTGTAGTTGGTTTGTTATTAGGCTTTGTTTTACAAAGGGGACGATTTTGCGTTGTAGGAGCTTATAGAGATGTATTTTTAAGTAAAAAATTTACAATTTTTATAGCACTTTTTATCGTCGTTGCATTGCAAAGCATTGGTGTTTGGGCTCTTCATTCTTTAGGATATATTTCGATAAAGCCTCAAGAGTTTTATTGGCTTTCAACGATTATTGGTGGGATTGTTTTTGGTTTTGGTATGGTAATCGCAGGTGGTTGTGCCACAGGAACTTGGTATAGAGCAGGAGAGGGCTTGATCGGTTCTATCGCAGCTTTATTGTTTTATGCTTTTAGTGCAAGTGCTGTAAAATATGGAGTTCTTTTGCCTTTGCAGGATAATTTAAATACTTTTAAAATTTCTGATGGAACTTTTTATCAAAGCTTGGGAATTTCTCCTTGGATTTTGGTGCTTGCCTTGAGTTTGGTTGTTGGCTTTTTTGTGATTAGAGAATTACGCAAGCCACGCCTTAAAGTTGCAAGATTAAAGCCTAGAAAGCAAGGAATTTCACACATATTGTTTGAAAAATCGTGGCATCCTTTTGTTACGGCTGTTTTGGTTGCATTGATCGCCATTTTAGCTTGGCCTCTTTCAAGCTTAAGTGGAAGAAATCATGGTTTAGGGATTACAACTCCTTCGGCAAATCTTGTACAATACCTTAGCACAGGTGATGTTCAGTTTGTTGATTGGGGAGTTTTTTTGGTTCTTGGAATCGCACTTGGATCTTTTTTAGGTGCTAAATTATCAGGGGAATTTAGATTTCGTCTTCCTGATAAAAAAACTCTAGCTTATGCAAGCATAGGAGGAATTTTAATGGGGGTTGGAGCTTCTCTTGCTGGAGGCTGTACCATAGGTAATGGATTGGTAGAAACATCGCTTTTTTCGTATAAAGGTTGGGTTGCTACGGTATTTTTCTTAATAGGTGCTTATATAGCTACTTTTTATACAATTATATTGCCTACGCGTAAGGCAACACAAAAAATACAAGGGTAAGATATGGTAACTTTAGATACTAGAGGAAAGGTTTGTCCCTTTCCACTCGTTGAAGCAAAGAATTTGGTTCAAACTTTAAAAAGCGGTGAAGAATTAGAAATTCTTTTTGATTGTACACAAGCTACAGAAACAATCCCACAATGGGCTGCTGAAGAAGGACATGAGATCGTTGATTTTGAACTTTTAGGCGATGCAGAATGGAGAATAAAGCTTATTAAAAAATAAAGGAGAAAAAATGCCACTTATTATTCCAGAAAATATACCCGCTTATGAGCTTTTAAAAGAGCATGCTTTTATCATGGGATCAAGGAGGGCAAAACATCAAGATATCCGTCCGCAAGAGATTTTAATCATCAATCTTATGCCAAAAAAAATTGAAACAGAAAATCAAATTTTAAGCTTACTTGCAAATTCTCCTTTGCAAGTAAATATCACACTTTTAGCTACTACTAGCTATGTAGGTAAAAACACTCCTTTTACTCATTTAGAAAAATTTTATAAAGGTCTTGATGAGGTTAAAAAACGCAAATTTGATGGTGCTATTGTTACGGGAGCTCCTGTGGAACAAATGGATTTTGAAAAAGTTGCTTACTGGAAAGAATTGTTAGAAATTTTTGATTTTTTACAGCAAAATGTAACAAGTTCTATGTATATTTGTTGGGGTGCTATGGCTGCTTTAAAACATTTTCATGGCGTAGATAAAATCGCTTTAGATAAGAAAATTTTTGGAATTTATAAGCATGATAAAATTTCACCTGATTTACTTTTAACGAATTTAGATGAAAAGGTTTTAATGCCTCATTCAAGACATTCTAGTATGGATGAAGAGCAAATTTTAGCACTACAAAAACAAGGGAAATTGAAAGTTTTGCTTAGAAATAAAAAAATCGGCTCGGCTTTGTTAAGAGATGAAAAGAATATTTTTATTTTAGGCCATTTAGAGTATTTTAAAGATACTTTACACCAAGAATATGTAAGAGATAATTTCATACAAAAAGCTAAAAATTATTACGATAAAAAGGGCAATATAAAATACAATTGGCGTTCAAATGCGAACATCATCTTTGCAAATTGGCTCAATTATGATGTGTATCAAAGCACACCTTTTGTGCTTTGATGATTTAATTTCTTGTAGTAGGGGTATCATGATATACGCTTACTACACCTTTGATATCACTCAAAATGGCGCATGCTGCTTCATTGGCACTTCCCATCGCGCAAGCTACCATAGTCGTAACACCTGAAGCAAGCCCTGCTGCATAAATTCCTTCTTTGATCATTTGTCTTCCATGATGTTTGAAGCAAAATTTGTTTGGCTTTGGCATAAGTTCATGAGGTATGACAAAGTCTTCAAGTCCTTTGATTTCACTTTTACTTGCTCCTGTTGCTACGATGATATAATCTGCTTTTATACCCAAGCCTTGCTCATCATTAACCGTAAAATCGCCTTTTTCTCCGCTTATGCTTACTACTTTTGAATCGATATATTTTACTTCGAGCATAGAAGCAATTTGTGCTTTTATATGAGTGTAAATTTCATCTGCTTTTGCACCTTTTGGGAAAAAAGGAACATTGTAAATTGCTGCTGCTTTTAAATCTGCTTTACCCTCATCAAAAACAGTGATATCAAAGTCAAGCTCGTCATTTTTAGCTGAAGCGAAAAATAAAGCCGTGCTAAGTCCTGCGATGCTACCGCCTATAATTGCAATTGATTTTCTCATTTTTTTCCTTTTTAAAAATTTGTCTTATTCTAGTATAAAAAGCTTTATTTAATCTAATATCGATCTTTTTTATACAATTTGTTAAAAATGTTTATTTTTCAATTGCTCTAAAAGTAATTTTTTATATAATTTTCTAAAAATTTTTCAATAAGGAAAGCTCATGCGTTATGGTGAAAAAGAAATCAAAGAATTTGATGTAGAAAATATGGAAATTTGGCCTAATGATGCGAAGAATGATTATATTATAAAAATCACTTTACCTGAATTTATGTGTTGTTGTCCGCGTTCGGGTTATCCTGATTTTGCGACGATTTATCTTGAGTATATACCTGATCAATTTGTAGTTGAACTTAAAGCGATAAAACTTTATATCAATACTTTTATGCATAGAAATGTTTCACATGAAGCAAGTATCAATGAAATTTATAATACCTTAAAAGATAAGCTCAAGCCAAAATGGATTAAGGTGGTAGGGGATTTTAATCCACGTGGAAATGTGCACACAGTGATAGAATGTCGTAGTGATATGGTAGTGCCAAAATGAAATAAAGCTTTATAAAAAATAGCTTTAAAGTGCAAAAGCTTCAAAATTTTTTCAATATTCTAAATTTATAGAGCTATTTTCTAAATATTTTTTATCTTATCTTTCACGCTCGCTTCACATAAAAAAACATAAACTTACGCTTGTTAAAACATTTTAAGGAGTTAGATAATGAAAACAAAATTTATCCCTGCTATTCTAGCATGCTCTGCAATTCTTGCAAGTGCGAACATGGTCCCTGCTTCGACTCAAACTCCTGCAGTCGCACCTGCTCCACTTCATCCATATCCTGCATACCCACAACAAGCTATGCCACCACAAGATTATTTTAATGGCTTACCAAAAAATATCAACAGCCAAATTCAAAATCTACATCCAGGTGCTTTTATCGTTGATGTGGATTGGGAAGAGTATGGTTATGAGGTTAAGCTTAATAACTACATGGAGCTTTATTTTGATCGCAATGGCAATTTTTTGGGATAAAAATTTGATGATTAATCACTTTTGATTGAAACTTTTTTACAAAGAGTAAATTTACTCTTTGTGTTTTTTATTCTTTTTTAGATAAATTTATATTATAATTGCACAATTTTTTAAATACAAGTTATATATTTTGATATTAGTTGTCTATCGTTGAGGCAAAAAGTCTAATACTTTTAGATGTTAAGTGGTTTATGTTGAGCTTGCTTTCCTTGAAAAACAAATTTTTGAAAAATATGAAAATATGATTTAAAAAGTCAAATTTATAAGCGTTTTAAGGCTGATTCTTCTCGAATTTGCAAACAAGATTAAACCATAGAATACTTACATATTTTAGAAAAAAAATGACAAAGTAACAAAAATAATACTATATTAATTATCAATATAATATAATGCGTTTTGCAAAACCAATTTAAAGGAAAAATTATGAATAAAAAGTTTTTAAGTGTAATTGTGGGTATTGCGTTATTTTCAAGTTCAGCTTTAGCTGCGGAAGAATCAGGTTTTTTTATAGGTGCGGATGCAGCTTATGTTCAAACTAAAGTTAAAGGAGATTTAAAACATAATAAAACCGGTGCTGTTTTTAATGGTGATTTATCTAGTAGTATTCCTATTTTAGGTTTAAGAATGGGTTATCGTTTTAATGATTTACATAGATTGTATGTTGCTTATAATTATTCTGATGAATTCAGTGATATTATAAGAACTCCTAATCTTAGAATAGAGAGTGATTTTAACACACATAAATTCTTGCTAGGCTATGATTTTACTCCAGAAATTTTTAAAAGAGTAAGAGCCGTTGCGGGTGGATATTTAGGCTATGCAAAAACAAGTATTGATTTAAAAACATCTTTATTGTCTTTATCTCAAGATTTTGATGGTTTTGTTTACGGAGCAAAAATAGGTGCTATATTTGAATTAGGCACTTCTAATGAAATCGAAGTAGGTTTTAAAGCAGAAAAAATCGAATATAATACTAGAAATTATTACCAAGAAATTATAGGGTCGAATTTTTATGATCCAAGACAAACAAATTATGGTTTATATTTAGGTTATACTTACAAATTCTAATGAAGTATTTTATCGGCAGGATTTCAACCCCCGCCGATAAAATATCTTTCTACATCATCTAGCAATTTTTCACAAATTTGAGAATCAGTATTTTTATCTACTACAAGATTGATATAAGTTCTAGTATCTCTAAAACTTCCTGCCGATTTTGAATTTTCACGAGTGAGTTTTTGATTCTCTTTAGTATATTCTATAGTGATGTTAAATTTAAGAGCTGCACTTGCTTCACCTAAATTCGTTTTTACCACCACATTCATTTTAGAAGCTTTAGAGAGGGTAGTTTGGGTTTTAGATATGATTTCTTTAAATCTTTGGCAAGAGCGGATGAGCGTTGAAATGAATGTATTATCAAGTCCTTCATAAGCTACTTTAAGTTTATTTTTGATGTCTTTTGTACTTTCTTTTTCAGGAGCAACAAAAACCATGTAAAAACCTGTTTTGATTGGGACATTATCAGTTTTGACATCGCGCCCACTTGCCATAACTTTAACATAAATTGCATTATCAAGATAGACACGATCTACCATAGGTCCGTAAATTTCATACTCTTTTCTACGAACTATTACTTCACGAGCCAATACATTTAATTTTACATTAGCTTCATGGATAACAGGCTCCATTTCTTTTTTGATCTCTAAAAGCTCTTTTAACATCAACATCCTTTTTGTTATTTAAAATTACAATTATAACAATAAATTTCTTAATTTGTAAATTTTTATTTTGTGTATTAACTAAAAATATGCTAAATTCAAAACTATATAATTTTATGAAGGAGGCGACAATGACACAGGTTTTTAAAAATTCAAATTCAATTCAAGTCAAAGAGCAAAAAAATAAAGAAAATCACTTTAACCTGATGCTGCAACTCTCACTCACCCTAAACTAAAATTTTTATTTTTTTTAATCATTTCTAAAATTTTTTATTTTACTATTGTTTTTAAGTTTTTGAATTTTTAATAAAATTCATTCGGTTTATCTCGTTTTTTAAGGATTAAAATATGAAGAATAATAAAATTATCATTTTTGATACAACTTTACGCGATGGTGAACAAGCCTTAGGCAGTTCTTTAAATATAAATCAAAAATTACAGATTGCCTTAGCGCTTGAAAATTTAGGTGTTGATGTGATAGAAGCAGGTTTTCCTGTATCTTCACAAGGAGATTTTGAAGCGGTAAAAAATATAGCCTCAAAAGTAAAAAATTCAACCATTTGTGCGCTTTCTAGAGCTTTGGATAAAGACATAGATACAGCTTATGAGGCTTTAAAAGTGGCGGATTCTTTTAGAATTCATACTTTTATAGCCACTTCAACTTTGCACATACAAGATAAATTAAAAAAAGATTTTGATGAAATTTTAGCTATGGCGCAAAGAGCGATTGCAAGAGCTAGAAACTATACTGATGATGTGGAATTTTCATGTGAAGATGCAGGAAGAACTCCTATTGATAATCTTTGTTTTATGGTAGAAAATGCTATCAAAGCAGGGGCTAGAACTATCAATATACCTGATACTGTGGGTTATACTTTGCCAAGTGAATTTGCTAATATCATCAAAATTTTATTTAACAAAGTGCCAAATATAGACAAGGCTGTTATTTCTGTGCATTGTCACAATGACTTAGGTATGGCAACAGGCAATAGCTTAAGTGCTATTTTACAAGGCGCAAGACAGATAGAATGTACTATGAATGGGCTTGGTGAAAGGGCTGGAAATTGCGCTTTGGAAGAAGTTGTAATGGCGATAAAAACAAGAAGCGATTATTTAAAAGGTTTTTATACAGATATCAAGTGTGAAAATATTTCTAAAACTTCAAAATTAGTTTCAGCTATCACTAATGAAAGCATACCTTCACATAAAGCCATAGTAGGAAGTAACGCCTTTTCTCATAGTTCTGGAATTCATCAAGATGGAGTACTTAAAAATAGACAAACTTATGAAATTATAAGCCCTAGCAGCATAGGGCTTCATGAAAATCGTATGCTTATGACTGCAAGAAGCGGTAGGGCTATGATTAAAACTTGTCTTGATAATTTAGGATATGATGAAAAAACTTATAATTTAGATGAAGTTTATGAGAGTTTTTTACGCCTTGCGGATAAAAAAGGACAGGTTTATGATTATGACTTAGAGGCTTTAATGTTTTTAAGTTATGAAAATGATGAAGAGAATGAATTAGTACTTGAAAAATTAAGCGTAATCAGCGGCACTATCCCAACAGCTTGTGTTTGTGTGCGTATAAAAGAAGAATTAAAAACTGAAGCTTGTACCGGAAATGGGCCTATAGAAGCGGTGTTTAATTGCATCTCTAGAATCACAGGCTTAAACCCTGTTTTAAAAGCATATAGCATTAATGCAAAAAGTTCAGGCGTGGACGCACAAGGGCAAGTGGATGTGGATTTAGAATTTAAAGGGAGAAAATTTCATGGCAAAGGGCTTTCAACAGATGTTATAGAAGCATCAGCTCAAGCCTTTATCAGTGCTTACAATGCAATTTATCGATCTTTGAAAGTTGAAGAAAGGAAAGCAGTATGAATACTTATAAAATAGCAGTTTTGCCAGGAGATGGCATAGGGTCTTCAGTGATGAAAGAGGCTTTAAAAATTTTAAATTTTGTCGCTCAAAAACATGGCTTTAAATTAGAAACAAAAGAAGCAAAAATAGGCGGGGCAAGTATAGATGCGTATGGGGTAGCATTAAGCGATGAGACTTTAAAGCTTTGTGAGCAAAGCGATGCTATTTTGTTTGGTTCGGTAGGAGGGCCTAAGTGGGACAATCTACCTATAGATCAAAGACCTGAAAGAGCTTCGCTTTTACCTTTAAGAAAGCATTTTAATTTATTTGCAAATTTGCGTCCTTGTAAAATTTATGAAAGCTTAAGACATGCTTCGCCTTTAAAAGATGAAATTATCCAAAAAGGTGTGGATATCTTGTGCGTTAGAGAGCTTACAGGCGGGATTTATTTTGGTAAGCAAGAATTGGGCAAAGAAAGTGCTTATGATACTGAAATTTACACTAAAGCAGAGATAGAAAGGATCACACGCCTTGCTTTTGAAAGTGCAAGAATAAGAAAGAAAAAAGTGCATTTAATCGACAAGGCGAATGTTTTAGCAAGTTCTATTTTGTGGCGAGAAGTGGTGGCAAATGTTGCAAAAGATTATCAAGATATAAACTTAGAGTACATGTATGTGGATAATGCTGCGATGCAGATTGTAAAAAATCCTAGCATTTTTGATGTTATGCTTTGTTCAAATCTTTTTGGTGATATTTTGAGTGATGAGTTAGCTGCCATTAATGGATCTTTGGGTTTGTTAAGTTCAGCAAGTTTAAACGATAAAGGTTTTGGACTTTATGAGCCAGCAGGTGGCTCGGCTCCTGATATAGCTCATTTAAATATAGCCAATCCTATAGCTCAAATTTTAAGTGCTGCTTTGATGTTAAAATATAGCTTTAAAGAAGAAAAAGCTGCAAGGGATATAGAAAATGCCATAGCCATAGCTTTAGAGCGTGGAAAAATGACTAAGGATTTAAATGCGAATTCTTATTTAAGTACCGATGAAATGGGGGATTGTATAGTAGAAATTTTAAAGGAGAATAACAATGGCTAAAACTTTATATGAAAAAGTGTTTGATTCTCATGTGGTTTATCAAAAGGAAAATGAACTTCCTATACTTTATATCGATAGACATTTAATCCACGAAGTAACAAGCCCTCAAGCTTTTTCAGGTCTTAAAATGGCAAATCGCAAAATGGCAAGATCAGATTTGACTTTAGCAACTATAGATCATGATGTATCGACTAAAAGCACAGATTTGGATGCTTGTTCAGGTATGGCAAAAGAGCAAATTACGACTTTGATGCAAAATACTAAAGAATTTGGAGTCAGACTTTTAGGCCTAGGCGATAAAAATCAAGGTATAGTACATATAGTAAGTCCCGAGCTTGGTTTTACTTTACCGGGTGTAACTTTGGTTTGTGGGGATTCTCACACTGCAACACACGGGGCCTTTGGAGCTTTGGCTTTTGGTATAGGCACAAGCGAGGTCGAGCATGTAATGGCTACGCAAACTTTAAAACAAGCCAAACTTAAAACTATGAAAATAGAATGTAAGGGTCAGTTTCAAAAGGGTGTTTATGCTAAGGATTTGATTTTATATCTTATATCAAAATACGGTACCGCAAAAGGTACAGGCTATGCTATAGAATTTTGTGGAGAGTTGATAGAAAGTTTGAGCATGGAAGCTAGAATGACTCTTTGTAATATGGCTATAGAATTTGGAGCAAAAGTCGGTATGATAGCTCCTGATGAGATTACTTTTGAGTATATAAAAGGGAAAGAATTTGCTCCAAAGGGAGAAGAATTTGAAAAGCATTGTGAGTATTGGAAGAGTTTAAAAAGCGATGAGGGTGCACAATATGATGAAAGTATAGTCCTTGATGCAAGCCAAATTCAACCGCAAATCAGCTATGGAACTAATCCTTCTCAAGTTATTGCTATAAATGAAAGAATTCCAAAAGTCAGTGATTTTAGCAATCCAAGCGATCAAAAATCTTTACTTGATGCTTTAGATTATGTGAATTTGGAGCAAGATCAAAGCTTAGAAGGGGTAAAAATCGATATTGTTTTCATAGGTTCTTGTACAAATGGGCGTTTAGAAGATCTTAAGATAGCTGCGGATATTTTAAAAGGGCGTAAAATTCACAAGGATGTTAAAGCTTTAATCGTGCCTGGTTCTATGCAAGTGAGAAAAGAAGCTGAAAATTTAGGACTTGATAAAATTTTTATCGAAGCAGGGTGTGAGTGGAGATATGCAGGGTGTTCAATGTGTCTTGGTATGAATGATGATAAAGCAAGTGCGGGACAAAGAGTTGCTTCAACTTCAAATCGTAATTTTGTAGGCAGACAAGGTAAGGGTTCTATCACCCACTTAATGAGTCCTGCAAGCGCAGCAGCCTGTGCCATAGAAGGCTTTATTTGTGATAATAGAAAATATTTAGGAGTTTAATATGCAAAAATTTACTACTCATAAAGGTATAGCTTGTCCTTTAGAATATGCCAATATCGACACAGATCAAATTATACCTAAGCAATTTTTACTTGCAGTGTCTAAGCAGGGTTTTGGCAAGCATTTGTTCCATGATTTGCGTTATTTAGATGATAAAGAAAGTATTTTAAATATGGATTTTAATCTCAATAAAAAAGAATACCAAAACGCTTCTATCTTAGTGAGTTTTGAAAATTTTGGTAGTGGCTCTTCAAGAGAGCACGCACCTTGGGCTTTGGTGGATTATGGTATAAGAGCTATTATTGCACCTTCTTTTGCAGATATTTTTAAAAACAATGCCTTAGGAAACGGTTTGCTCACTATAGAACTTGCTAAAGATGAGGTTGTAAGCATTATAAAGCAACTGAAAGAATCTGAAGATAAAAATATAGAAATTTCTTTATTTGAGAAAAAGGTATTTTTTAAAGATCAAGTTTTTTCTTTTGATTTGGATGAATTTCGTAGAACCTGTTTACTAGAAGGGCTTGATAATATAGCTTTAACTTTAAAATATGAAGAACAAATCAAGGCTTATGAGAAAAACTCAAAAAGCTTTTTGGTTTAGGATTTTTTCATAAGCTAAAAAAGGATCTTGGTAATTAGGTATGTCAAAGTTTCCACAAAAATTAAAATCAAGCTTTTTAAAAAGCGAATTCATAGGAAAATTTTTACTATGAGTATCTGCTCTTAAACTAGCCTTGTGATTTTCCAAGGCAAAATTTTCGCAAAAATTTAAAAGTTTTTGTGCCACGCCTTTGCCTTTTGCATTTTGTTTGACAGCTAAACGGTGTAGATAAAAGGCTTTATCATCGTAATTTTTGTTAAAAATAACTTGTTTGTAAAATTCAGGTTCAAATTTTTCATTGATACAGATAAAGCCTAAAATTTCATCATTTTCTTTAAACACATAAAGTTCTTGTGCTTGTATATCTTCTTGAAAAACTATTTCATTGGGATAATTCTCATCCCATTGGTGAAAATTCATAGTTTTCATAGCATTTAAAGCATCTTTTGTGATTTCAAGTATAGAATTTAAATCTTTATTGACGGCTTTTTGTATGATAGTGTTTTGCATGATAATCCTTTGTATAAGGAAGGGTGATGGTGGCTCCGATTGGACTTGAACCAACGACCACTACCATGTCAAGGTAGTGCTCTACCAGCTGAGCTACGGAACCATATGGTGGAGCATAGCGGGTTCGAACCGCTGACCCCAACGCTGCCAGCGTTGTGCTCTCCCAGCTGAGCTAATGCCCCTTAGAATTTTTTTAAAAATTTTAGCGCAATATTACTTTTTTTTGGCTGAAAACTAAATTTAAAATTCTTATTAAAAGTTATAAGTTATAAGAATAAAATATAAAAGAATTTTAAATTATTTGATTAATTCTAAAATTTCTCTTTCACATTCATCTTTGTTGAGGTTAAGTTGTCTAGAATAATAGAAATATTTAGTTAAAACCAAAATTCCTATATAAAATTCTTTTTTCTTATCTAAGAATTTCTTAACATACTGATGAGCATTATTAATGATTTCTAGCGCATCTTTTGGATGATTGATAAAATGTTTGATTACTGTAGCTAAGTTATCATTATCAATTAAAGCAAAATGATAATTTGGTTTTAAAGTTCCTTCCATGAACCAAGTTTCACAAGTTATTTTTGGGGCTAAGACTAAAGAATTGGAATTCATTGCCCATTTTAAATTACTTGCTACATCATTACCTTCTAAAGAAATTATAAATTTATATCTCATTTGTTCTTTTTTGCTTAAAAAGTTTTTTTTCCATTGACTCAATTGCTTTGAAGTATCTCCTATATCACAAAATGATTTACCAAAATAAGAATGAAAAAATTCTTTTCTATGTTTTTGATATACAGCACCTCTAAAAATTGCTATATCTTTTTTATTTTCATATTTTATATTGTCTTTTAGAAAACAAAAATGTCTATTCTTATCAAGTTTTAATAAAATGTTGTTTGTATTATTTTCTAAAGGTCTTGATTTACAAATGGCCGGCTCTTTAAAAGTATATTTTACATCACCAAATTCTTTTTTCCATAAAAAATCATCATTAAAGTATTTACTAATTTCATAAGCATCAAAAGCATAAGAAGTATTTTTAAAAGGAAATTTTCCTATTTTTTCTCTTTCTGTTAATGTAAAAAAATCGTTTATTTGATTGTAATACTTAACCCGAGTTCGTATTTCTTCTAGCTCTTTAGCATTATATTTTAAAATTTCATTGAAAATTTTATGCAATTTTGTTTGAAAAAATATCTTGGTATAAAAGATATTCCGATGCCTTTTAAATTCATAAATAATCTCGATTGTAGCATTGTGAAGTCCATATAAAAAAATTATAATATTTTACAAAAATATTATTAAGTAGTAAAGTAATTTTTAATAAAACAATAATATTTTAATGTTAAAAAGTTAATAGTGGCAGACAGGAAGGGATTCGAACCCTCGAAAGCTTGCACTTTACACGCGTTCCAGGCGTGCTCCTTCAACCACTCGGACACCTGTCTAATTAAAGATTAAATTATATCTAAAAAAGCTTTAAATAAAATTTTAGTAAAAAAGAGTATAATTACATTTTCATTTTGTAAAATGATCTTTATGATTTATTATGTCAGGGTAGCTCAGCTGGTTAGAGCGCTGGTCTCATAAGCCGGAGGTCGGGAGTTCAAGTCTCCCCCTTGACACCATTTTTAAAACTTCTTTTAAAAAATCACCCTTAAATTATTTTAATTACAAATTTTATCTTAATAGTTTTAAATTATAAATTTGTTTTTATCTTAGAATTTAAGTTCTATTTTAAATTTTTGGCATTTAAATTTGTACCATCTTTTATATGGATTGAAATAAAATTTGTTTGAAGAGATGGTTTTTGAGATAAGGTATATTTTATAAAAGATAGGAATTTGATTATTGTATTTTAAAGATTAGTGTTTAAAAATTTATCTCGAAACAATCAAAGAAAGAATCAAATTTAAAGACACAAGGGGAATTTGTTATTATAAAATTAACTTAAAATAGACTTTTGATAAGAGTATAGTATCATAAAATTATAATTTGATTGATATTTAAATTTATCAAAGCGCACATCGTTTTATTTATAAATTTAAATATCTTAAAATTTCAATAAAAGATTTATTCAATTAGCGATTGCTTTTATCTTTAGAAATCACCCAAATCATACCCGCAAAACCTATCAAAACAACGACAAATATAAAAATGATTTGAAAAATATCCAAAGCTGTCATAATTCTTTCGCCCTTTCTTTGAGTTGTCCACAAGCTGCTGAAATATCAAGTCCCTTGCTTTCTCTTATGGTGCAAGTTACTCCTTTAGCGCTTAATAAATCTTGAAATTTGATTGCATTTTCAAGTTTAGGACGATGATAAATACTACCCTCGTGAGGATTGAAAAGTATCAAATTCACTTTGGCTTTTATACCATTTAAAAGCTTGACAAGTTCTTTTGCATGTTCAAGTTTGTCGTTAATACCATCGATGAGTAAATATTCAAACATTACTCTTTTTCTTTGATCTATAGGAAAAGCACGCACAGCATCCATAATTGCAGCTATATTATAAGCTTTATTTATAGGCATGAGTTCGGTTCGGAGTTCGTCATTGACTGCATGAAGAGAGATAGCAAGTAAAACGCCCAATTTCATTTCACCCAGTTCTTTGATTTGCTTTGCTAAGCCGCTAGTACTTATAGTTTGTCTGCGAGGGCTGATAGCAAGTCCATCATTTTGAGAGAGAATTTTAACTGCCTTGGAAACATTTTTAAGATTGTCAAGAGGTTCTCCCATGCCCATATAGACTATATTGACACGACGCTCATAGGGGATATTGTTTTGTTTTTTGATCCATAAAATTTGTCCCACTATCTCTCCCGCGCTCAAATTTCTTTTTAAGCCTCCTTTGGCGGTAAGACAAAAACTACAGCCACTTTTACAGCCTACTTGAGAGGAAACGCAAATGGTATATCTTGTATGTGAAATTCTTTTACCTTCATCGTCAAATTGTTCTTCTTTCATAGGCAAAAGTACACTTTCTATCCTTAAGCCATCGATAAGTTCAAAAAGATATTTGATACTTCCATCTTTGCTTTGTTCATTTTTAACGCATTTAAGAGGAGTGAAATGGTAAGTTTGCGCAAGTTCTAAACGCAAATCTTTTGATAGACTTGACATATCGGAAAAATTATTCGCATATTTTTGATATATCCATTGATAAATTTGTTTCACGCGAAACATAGGCTTGATTTTTTCTTCCAATTCTTCAGGTAAAAAGTCTAAGATATTAATAAGTTCTTTCAAGATTACTTTCCTTTGATTGCTAAATATAATGATTAATTTTTAAATATTCTTCTAGTTTTTCTTTTGCCTTTTGATGATTTTTTATAAAATCTTCATGAGCATTTTCATTGCAAAAATTAGTCGCACATAAAATACATTCTGCATCTATATCTAAATTTTTAGTCACACTTAAAACCGAAAAAGCTTCCATATTTTCAGCAAAAAAACCCAGTTTTGCAAATTCTTTTGCCGCTTTTGAATTTTGGCAAATATAATTAGAAGAATTGATTTTGATTGTTTCACGAGAAACATTTTGCTTATTGAGTTTGATTTCAGTATTTGCAGGAGTATAGAATTGATCAGAAATATAAGAAAATTCAATATTGCAAGCATGAGAACTTTTATAAATTCCTAGAATTTCTCCTTTATCGTAAAGTCCACATGTTCCTATAAATATAAGTTTTGAAGGTTTTTCTTTTAAGCAAAGTTGTGTTAAATGAAAAGCTGATTCTACCAAACCTATACCTATGGTTTTGGCAAAAGAAAAATTTTCATTTCCACCCGCACAAACTATCATTCACATATCCTAAAAATAATTTAGCAGGAATTTTAGCTAAAAAGGCTTAAAATTAAGAATTTTTAGCTAAAATAAAAAACTATTATGATGAAAGCAAAAAAACATTACGGACAAAATTTTTTAAACGATAAAAGTATTTTATCAAAAATCATCCAAGCCATACCCAAAGATACTGAAAATATAGTAGAGATTGGGCCTGGCTTAGGTGATTTGACGCAAGAGCTTTTAAAAGTTTCTCATGTAAAGGCTTATGAGATAGATGATGATCTTATACCTATTTTGCGGAAGAAATTTCAAAAAGAACTTGAATGTGGAAAATTAAATTTGCTTCATCAAGATGCAAGCAAACTTGTATGTTTTGATGAAAAGAAGTATTTTTTGGTCGCTAATTTACCTTACTATGTTGCAAGTCATTTGATTTTGCAAGCTTTAGAAGACAAAAATTGCTTAGGTTTGATAGTAATGGTTCAAAAAGAGATGGCATTGAAATTCTGTGCTCATAGCGGAGAAAGTGATTTTTCAGCTCTAGGAGTTTTAAGCGCTATGATTTGCGAGCGGGAAATACTATTTGATGTAGAGCCTGAATGTTTTAATCCACCGCCAAAAGTAGTATCAGCAGTGATGAAAATGGTTAAATTCAGAGCTTATCAGGATCTCTGTGAAATTCATGCTTTTAAAGCTTTTTTAAAAGATTGTTTTAAAGCGCCAAGAAAGCAATTGTTAGGAAATTTAAAAAATCATAAAGCCAAGTTAGCAGAGGTTTTTCAAGAGTTAAAACTGAATTTAAATTTACGCCCACATGAACTTTGCGTCGATTCATACCTTAAAATTTACGAAAAAGTAAAGGAAGAATATGAACGAAAACAACAAAGGAAACAGTGAAAATACAAACAATCCTAACTCAAATTCAAAAAACAACAAGCGCTATAAATACAGAAATCGTAGAAAAAAATTAGCCGATTCTGTTAGTGAAAATTCTCAAAATTCAACTCATGAATTTTCTAACAACGAAAAAATAAACCCTAAGAAAAATTCTACAAATGCTCAACCTTTAGAGAGTGAAAATGTAGAAAAACCAAGTGAGAAAAAGAAAAAAAGAAATCGCAATCTCCCTTCTAAGCTTACCGGAAATGAAGATTGGCAAATCGCGCTTGCTGAGTGTATAGAGGCAAATCGTGTTTCACATGAAAATCGCTTACATCCTTTAAAATACAATAATTCTAACGAGCATAAAATTCGCATCACTCCACTAGGCGGTTTAGGAGAAATTGGTGGAAATATCAGTGTTTTTGAAACCAATAATGATGCAATTATCATCGATATTGGTATGAGTTTTCCAGATGGAACTATGCATGGGGTAGATATCATCATCCCTGATTTTGATTATGTAAGAAAGATTAAAGATAAGATTCGTGGTATAGTTATCACTCATGCGCATGAAGATCATATCGGTGCGGTGCCTTACTTCTTTAAAGAATTTCAATTCCCTATTTATGCTACGCCTTTAGCTTTGGGAATGATCTCAAATAAATTTGAAGAGCATGGCTTAAAAGCTGAACGAAAGTGGTTTCGTCCTGTAGAAAAACGCAAAGTTTATGAGATCGGTGAATTTGATATAGAGTGGATACACATCACACACTCTATCATTGATGCTTCTGCTTTAGCTATCAAAACCAAAGCAGGAACTATCATCCATACAGGAGATTTTAAGATCGATCAAACTCCAATCGATGGTTATCCAACAGACTTGGGGCGTTTGGCGTATTATGGTGAAGAAGGAGTTTTGTGTCTTTTAAGCGATAGTACCAATTCATACAAAGAAGGCTATACTAAAAGTGAAAGTTCTGTAGGGCCAACTTTTGATCAAATTTTTGCACGCACTAAGGGTAGGGTGATCATGAGCACTTTTAGCTCAAACATCCACCGCGTTTATCAGGCCATCACTTATGGTTTAAAGTATGGTAGAAAAGTTTGTGTTATCGGTCGTTCTATGGAGAGAAATCTTTATACCACTATGGAATTAGGTTATATTAAACTCGATAGAAAAATTTTCATTGATGCAGATGAGGTTAGTAAGTATAAAGACAATGAAGTGCTTATCGTAACCACAGGAAGTCAAGGTGAAACCATGAGTGCACTTTATAGAATGGCAACGGATGAGCATAAATTTATAAAAATAAAACCAAGCGATCAAATTATCATTTCAGCTAAAGCTATCCCAGGCAATGAAGCGAGTGTTTCAGCGGTGCTTGATTATCTTCTAAAAGCGGGTGCTAAAGTAGCGTATCAGGAATTTAGCGAAATTCATGTAAGCGGGCATGCAAGTATAGAAGAGCAAAAATTAATGCTTACTCTAGTTAAGCCTAAGTTTTTCTTGCCAGTACATGGAGAATACAATCATATCAATAAACACAAAGAAACAGCTATAAAATGTGGAATTCCTGAAAAAAATATTTATCTTATGAGTGATGGCGATCAAGTAGAGCTTTGTCAAAAATATATCAAACGCGTGAAAACCGTTAAAACAGGCAAGGTTTTTGTGGATAATCAAATCAATAAACAAATCGCCGATGATGTGGTAATTGATCGTCAAAAACTTGCAGATAGCGGTATAGTTGTTATCATCGCACAGCTTGATAAAGCAAGTAAAACATTGATTAATAAACCAAGAGTATTTAGCTATGGACTTGTAGCAGATAAACAAGATCATGCTTTTTCTAAAGAAATGGCAGAGGTTTTAGGACAATTTTTTGTCAATGTTAAAGATGAAGTACTTAATGATCCAAGATTTTTGGAAAATCAAATTCGCCAAGTATTGAGAAAACATATTTTTAGAAAGATTAAAAAATATCCAACCATAGTTCCGACTATTTTTGTAATGTAAAATAGGGCGTTTTTCGCCCTTAAATTTTCACAGGAAATCAAATGAGAATCAATAAATTCATATCACACAATAGCCCTTATTCACGCCGCGAAGCTGATGAGCTTATCAAGCAAGGTTTGGTAAAAATAAACAACAAAATAGCCCTTTTAAGCGATGAAGTAAAGACACATGATAAAGTCTTTGTTAAGGGTAAAGCTTTGCGTAAAAAAACGCAATTTAGCGTGATTATTTATCACAAGCAAAAGGGTGAAATTGTTAGCAAAAGAGATGATCGCGGAAGAAGAACTATCTATGATACCCTACCAAAGCAGTTTAATACTTGGCTAAGTGTAGGAAGGCTTGACTTTGCTAGTGAAGGTTTGCTTTTGCTTACAGATTCTCCTGTGATCGCCCATGCTTTGATAAATAGTGATTTAGAAAGAGAATATTATCTTAAACTCAAAGGTGTGATCAATAAGCAAGTTATAGAAGCGATGCAAAATGGACTAGAAATTAAAAATGAAAAAAAAGGCGCACACGCAAAAACAAAGATTACTTCTATGAGTTTTGCTCCTTTTTTGGATTTTGAAATTTTTGGAACAAGTGGCGGATATACAAAGCTAAGAGTGATTATAAATGAGGGTAAAAATAGAGAGCTTAGACGTTTTTTTGGACATTTTGACTTAGAAGTAATGGATCTTAAACGCGTTGCTTTTGGCGCCTTAGATCTTGGAATGCTAAAAGCAGGAAAACATCGCTATCTTGAAAATGGCGAATATGAAAAATTAAGAGATTTTTTAAAAGTCAATAATATATATTATTAATTATGATTTTATTTAAACACATTATTAAAAACTATAGGGTTGAAATTCAAATATAAATACCAGCTAATAGTTTTAAATTTAGCTTCCATTTCGCAATCAAAATATAATTATCATCCTTTTAAAAAGGAAAATAATTATATTTTTTTTAAATTTCCTTGACATTTAAAAGCCGAATTTACTATACTCTCATTTCTATTTTTGGTTAGTTTTAAACTAACGAGTTCTTTTTAAAGGAAATATTATGGAAAGAATTAGGCTTAAGCTAAAAGCTTATGACCATCGAGTACTAGACAGAACAGTTGCAGCAATCGTAGAAGCTGTTAAAAGAACAGGTGCGGATATTAGAGGTCCGATACCAATGCCTACTAAAATCAAACGCTATACAGTTTTAAAATCTCCACACATTAACAAAGATTCTCGTGAGCAGTTTGAGATAAGAATTCACGCGCGTATGCTAGATATAGTAGCAGCGACTCCAGATACAGTTGATTCTTTAACTAAGCTTGATTTAGCGCCAGAAGTAAGCGTTGAAGTAAGAGCTATGGGTAAGTAAGGATAAGATATGGAATATATTGTAGAAAAAATTGGAATGAGCAGAACAATTACTAATCCAAGTATCGCTGTAACTTTACTAAGAGTTGTGAATGCAAAAGTATGTGAAGTTGAAGGCGGAAAGGCTTTAGTAGCATATCCAAAAGGTAAAGCAAGTAATAAATGTGTCGCAGGACAACAAAAAAAATACAATCTTTCTGCAGAATACAATAGATTTGCGACTTTAGAAGTAGCAAATACTGAAGCAGGAGATTTAGATGAAACTCCATTAAATGAAGCAAAAATTTTAAAAGTAAGCTTTAACACTAAAGGTAGAGGTTATAGCGGTGTTATGAAGAGACATAACTTCGCAGGGGGTCCAGCAAGTCACGGTTCTAGATTTCACAGACGCCATGGATCTATTGGTAATAGAGAATGGCCAGGTCGTGTTCAACCAGGTATGAAAATGGCAGGACACTATGGAAATACTAAAGTGACCGTTAAAAACGAAGTTGTATCTTATGATGCTGAAAATAAAATTTTAGTAGTTAAAGGTGCAGTACCAGGTTATAATGGTGCTATGGGTAAAATAAGGATTGCAAAATGAGTAAAGTAGTTGTTTTAAATGATAAATTAGAAAAAGCAGGTGAACTTGATTTACCTTCAAAATATGCGGAAGTAAATCCACACAATCTTTACTTGTATGTAAAATCTTACCTTGCAAGTTTAAGAGCAAATACAGCTCATACTAAAGGTAGAAGTGATGTAAGTGGTGGTGGTAAAAAACCTTGGAGACAAAAAGGTCGTGGCGGTGCTAGAGCGGGTTCAACAAGAACGAATGTTTGGGTAGGCGGTGCGGTTGCTTTTGGTCCAACAAATGAAAGAAACTACTTCCAAAAAGTAAATAAAAAACAAAAAAGATTGGCGCTTGAAAGAGCTTTAGCAGATAAAGCAGCTAAGGGTGCGTTATTTACTGCTGATTCTTTGGCTATTGAAAGTGGTAAAACAAAAGATGCAAACGCTGTGATTAAAAAACTTGGCGTCAAAGATGCTTTAATCGTTAAAGATTTACTAGATGAAAAAACACTTTTAGCTTACAGAAATTTAGCAAATTGCTATGTAGTTGATGTAAGCGAAGTAAATGCTTATTTAGTATCTGTATTTAATGCTGTTATTATGGAAAAATCAGCGTTAGAATCTATTACAAAAGAGGGATAATTATGGCAGATATTACTGATATAAAGACTATACTTTACACAGAAAAAAGTTTGAATTTGCAAGAGCAAGGTGTCGTAGTTATTCAAACTTCACCAAAGATGACTAAAACAGGCTTAAAAGCGGTTTTAAAAGAGTATTTTGGTGTAACTCCAAAAAGCATCAATTCTTTAAGAATGGATGGAAAAGTTAAGCGTTTTAGAGGTCGTTTAGGCCAAAGAAACGATTACAAAAAATTCTATGTTAAGCTACCTGAAGGTGTTAGCTTAGAAAATACGGAGGCTTAAGATGGCAATTAAAACTTATAAACCATATACTCCAAGTAGAAGATATATCACAGGTTTAAGTTCTGAAGATATTACAGCTAAACCAAGTGTACGCTCACTACTTGTTAAACTTCCAGCACACGCGGGTCGTAACAGCTATGGAAGAATTACAAGTCGTCATAAAGAAGCGGGTGCTAAAAAACTTTACAGAATTATTGATTTTAAACGTCGTAAATTCGGTATAGAAGGCAAAGTAGAAGCAATCGAGTATGATCCATACAGAAATTGTAGAATTGCTTTGATTGCTTATAAAGATGGGGAAAAAAGATATATTCTTCAACCACGTGGATTAAGCGTTGGTGATATCGTTGCAGCTGCTGAAAGCGGACTTGATATTAAACCAGGTAATGCAATGAAACTTAAAAACATTCCTGTGGGTACTATTGTTCATAATGTTGAGTTAAAACCAGGTAAAGGCGGTCAAATGATTCGTTCTGCGGGTGCTTATGCACAACTTATGGGTAAAGAAGAAAAATATGTTATTTTAAGACTTGCAAGTGGCGAAATGAGACAAGTTTTAGCTGAATGTATGGCAAGTATCGGCGAAGTTGGAAATGAAGAATGGGCTAATGTAACTATCGGTAAAGCAGGTAGAAATCGCCATAGAGGTATCCGCCCGCAAACTCGTGGTTCTGCAATGAACCCAGTAGATCACCCGCACGGTGGGGGTGAAGGTAAGAAAAATTCAGGCCGTCATCCAGTAACTCCATGGGGTAAACCAACCAAAGGTGCGAAAACTCGTCGTAAAAAAGCTAGCGATAAGCTAATAATTTCAAGAAGAAAAGGAAAGTAAGATGGCTAGATCACTAAAAAAAGGTCCTTTTGTTGATGATCATGTAATGAAAAAAGTCATCGCTGCTAAAAAGGCTAATGATAATAAACCTATTAAAACTTGGTCTAGAAGAAGTACTATCATTCCTGACATGATAGGTTTAACTTTCAATGTTCATAATGGCAAAAGTTTTATTCCCGTTTATATCACTGAAAATCATATCGGTTATAAACTTGGCGAATTTGCTCCAACACGCACATTTAAAGGCCATAAAGGTTCTGTGCAAAAGAAAATTGGTAAGTAAGGGATAAGATATGAGTAAAGCATTAATTAAATTCATAAGATTATCTCCAACTAAAGCAAGATTGATTGCTAGAGAAGTTCAGGGGATGAATGCAGAATTAGCTATGGCTAGTTTAAAATTTATGCCAAACAAGGGTGCTAAATATATAGCTAATGCAATTTCAAGTGCAGTAGCAAACGGCGGTTTTGAAGCGAACGAAGTAGTGGTAAAAAGTTGTCGTGTAGATGCTGGTGCTGTATTAAAAAGATTTAGACCACGCGCTAGAGGAAGTGCAAGCCGTATTAGAAAACCTACTTCACATATCTTAGTAGAAGTAGCGAAAGCGGAAGTTAAAACTGAAGCAAAAAAAGCAGTAGCTAAAAAAACTCCTGTTAAAAAAACAA
Organism: Campylobacter sp. 110; assembly: GCF_002383965.1. Taxonomy (NCBI): domain Bacteria; kingdom Pseudomonadati; phylum Campylobacterota; class Epsilonproteobacteria; order Campylobacterales; family Campylobacteraceae; genus Campylobacter; species Campylobacter sp. 110. Next base: position 69,548 of record NZ_NXBD01000042.1, read on the forward strand.
GCACTAAAAAAGTAACGGCAGAAAAGGAAAGCTAATGGGACAAAAAGTAAATCCAATCGGTCTAAGACTAGGAATTAATAGAAACTGGGAATCAAGATGGTTTCCAACTAAAGCAAATTTAGTGGAAAATATCGGTGAAGATTACAAAATCAGAGCTTTCTTAAAAAGAAAACTTTATTATGCGGGAATCAGCCAAATTTTAGTAGAAAGAACTGCTAAAAAGCTTCGCGTAACTGTTGTAGCTGCAAGACCAGGTATTATCATTGGTAAAAAAGGTAGTGATGTTGATAATTTAAGAAAAGAATTGCAAGATTTAATCGGTAAAGATGTAAATATCAACATCAAAGAAGAAAGAAAAGCAGGAGCTTCAGCTCAACTTGCTGCTGAAAGTGTTGCAACTCAACTTGAAAAAAGAATCGCTTTTAGAAGAGCAATGAAAAAAGTAATTCAAGGTGCACAAAAAGCAGGTGCTAAAGGGATTAAAGTTTCAGTTTCTGGTCGTTTAGGTGGTGCTGAAATGGCAAGAACTGAATGGTATCTTGAAGGTCGTGTGCCACTTCATACTTTAAGAGCAAAAATCGATTACGGTTTTGCAGAAGCTAGAACTACTTATGGAAACATAGGTGTTAAAGTTTGGATCTTTAAAGGTGAAGTATTGCAAAAAGGCTTACAAACTGAAAAAACAGAAGAAAGTGCTCCAGCTAAAAAGCAAAGACGCACAAGAAGGAGTAAATAATCATGTTAATGCCAAAAAGAACTAAATATCGCAAAATGATGAAAGGGCGTAACAGAGGTTATGCTAATCGTGGAACTGAATTTACTTTTGGTGAATTTGCATTAAAAGCAACTGAAGCAGGACGCATTAATTCACGCCAAATTGAAGCAGCTCGTATCGCATTAACTCGTTTTGTTAAAAGACAAGGTAAAACTTGGATTAGAGTTTTTCCAGATAAACCTTTAACTAAAAAACCTTTAGAAACTCGTATGGGTAAAGGTAAAGGTGCAGTTGAGGAATGGGTAATGAATATCAAGCCAGGTCGTATCATTTATGAAATGGCAGGAGTAAGCGAAGAAATGGCAAGAGAAGCATTGACTTTAGCTATGCATAAACTTCCATTTAAAACTAAGTTTGTTACAAGAGAGAGCCAAAATGAAATATACTGAGATTAAAGATAAAACAGCAGCTGAGCTTGCAACAATGCTAAAAGAAAAAAAGGTGCTTTTATTCACTTTAAAACAAAAGCTAAAAACAATGCAACTTACTAATCCAAAAGAGATTAGCGAAGTTAGAAAAGACATTGCTAGAATCAATACAGCAATTAACGCTTTAAAATAAGGATAAAAAATGGCATTTAAAAGAGAAATACAAGGCGTTGTTGTGAAAATCGCAGGTGAGAAAACAGTGAGTATTTTGGTTGAAAGAAAAGTGGTTCATCCAAGATATAGAAAAATTGTTAAACGCTTTAAAAAATATCTAATTCATGATGAGAGAAATGAAGTTAAAGTGGGAGATACCGTTGTAGCGGTTGAATGCAGACCACTTTCTAAAAGAAAATCATTTCGCTTAAAATCTGTATTAGCTACAGGAGTTGAGTAATGATTCAAAGTTTTACAAGACTTGCAGTTGCTGATAATAGCGGTGCAAAAGAATTAATGTGTATTAAAGTTTTAGGTGGTAGTAAAAGAAGATATGCTACTGTAGGCGATGTAATCGTTGCATCTGTTAAAAAAGCTTTACCAAATGGAAAAGTTAAAAAAGGTCAAGTGGTAAAAGCGGTTATCGTTAGAACTAAAAAAGAAATTCATAGAGACAATGGTTCTTTGATTCGTTTTGATGAAAATGCTGCAGTTATTCTTGATAACAAAAGAGAGCCTATCGGAACTCGTATCTTTGGGCCAGTGGGTAGAGAAGTTAGATATGGTGGCTTTATGAAAATTGTTTCACTAGCACCGGAGGTATTATAATGGCGGTTAAATTAAAGATTAAAAAAGGTGATAGCGTTAAAGTTATCACAGGTGATGACAAAGGTAAGACAGGTAAAGTGTTAGCAGTATATCCAAAAACACTTAAAGTAGTTGTTGAGGGATGTAAGATTGCTAAAAAAGCTATAAAACCTAGCGAGAAAAACCCAAATGGTGGTTTTATGAATAAAGAAATGCCAATGGATATTTCTAATGTGGCAAAAGTTCAGGAGTAAGCGATGATGAGATTGAAAGAAAAATACGATCAAAGCATCAAACCTGCTTTGGTAAAAGAATTTGATATTAAAAATCCTATGCTTATCCCTGCGATAGAAAAAATCGTTATTAGCGTAGGTGCGGGTGAGCTTGCTAAAGATCAAAAAGTATTGCAAAATGTTGCAGATACTATTTCTTTGATAGCAGGACAAAAAGCTGTGATCACCAAAGCTAGAAAATCAGTTGCAGGATTTAAAGTGCGTGAAGGTTTTCCTGTAGGTGTAATGGTAACTTTAAGAAAAGAAAATATGTTTGCTTTTCTTGATAAATTAATTTCTATTGCTTTACCAAGAGTGAAAGACTTTAGAGGTTTAAGTAGAGATGGTTTTGATGGAAGAGGAAATTACAATTTCGGTCTTGATGAGCAGTTGATGTTCCCAGAAGTTGAGTATGATAAAATTTTAAGAACTCATGGTATGAACATTTCTATAGTTACAACAGCACAAAACGATAAAGAGGCACAAAAGTTGTTAGAACTTATCGGTGTGCCATTTACAAAAGGAAAGTAAGATGGCTAAAAAATCAATGATTGCAAAAGCGGCACGCAAACCTAAATTCAAAGTAAGAGGCTATACAAGATGCCAAATTTGTGGGCGTCCGCATTCGGTTTATAGAGATTTTGGAATTTGTAGAGTTTGCCTAAGAAAAATGGGCAATGAAGGCTTGATTCCAGGTCTTAAAAAAGCAAGCTGGTAAGGAAATAAAATGATAAATGATATAATTTCAGATTCACTAACAAGAATTCGCAATGCCGGAATGAGAAAGCTTGAAACAACCAAGCTTTTGCATTCTAAAGTTGTTGAAGCTTTAGTTGGAATTTTCCAAGCTAAAGGGTATATTGAAAGTTTTAATGTTATCGAAGAAGATAAAAAGAAATTTATCAATGTAGTTTTAAAATACGATGAAAAAGGTAAAAGCGTTATTAACGAACTTAAAAGAGTTTCTAAACCAGGTCGTCGTGTTTATAAGGGTAAAGAAGAAATTAAAAGATTTAAAAACGGTTATGGTACTATCGTAGTTAGCACAAGTCGTGGCGTTTTAGCAAATGATGAAGCTTATAAAGCAGGTGTTGGCGGCGAAATTTTATGTACCATTTGGTAAAAATCTGCTTTTTATGGCATTGGGTATCCATTCTTTTAAAAAAGTAGAAATATCCTAGACAAATAAAAAGGAAAAATATGTCTCGTATAGGTAAACAACCAATCGCTATCCCTAGTGGAGTAGAGGTTAAACTAGAAGGAAATTTGCTTAAATTTAAAAAAGGAAATTTAGCAAAAGAGCTTGATACAAAAGCAAATGTAAATGTTGAGATTAAAGATAATAACATTCTTTTCTCTCCTAAAGGTGAAGATAGACAAAGTAGAGCATATTGGGGAACTTATAGAGCTTTAGCTTACAATATTGTTGTAGGCTTAACTCAAGGTTTTTCAAAAACTCTTGAAATCAACGGAGTGGGTTATAAAGCTGCTTTAAAAGGTAAAGTTTTAGAATTAAGCCTTGGTTTTTCACATCCTATCAACTATGATATTCCAGAAGGAATTGAAATCACTGTGGATAAAAACAATGTTATCATTAAAGGAAGTGATAAACAAGTAGTAGGACAAGTTGCTGCTCAAATTCGTGAATTTAGACCACCTGAGCCATATAAAGGAAAAGGCGTTAAGTATTCTGATGAACGCATTATCCGCAAAGCTGGTAAGACATCTAAAAAGTAAGGATAGGCAATGAGAGCAAATGTACTAAAAAGAAAACTAACTTTAAGAATTAAAAGAAAAAAAAGAATTAGAGCAAAAATTTCAGGATGTGAAAACTTCCCAAGAATTTCTGTTTTTAAATCAAATAGAACTCTTTATATCCAAGCGATTGATGATGTTAAAGCTGTGACTTTAGCAGCAGTAGATGGACGCAAACTTGGCGTTAAAGCAAACAAAGAAGGTGCTAAAAAAATCGCTACTGAATTTGCTAAAGTTTTAAAAGCTAAGCAAATAGAACAAGCTGTGTTTGATAGAAATGGTTATGTATATCACGGAGTAATTGCAGCATTAGCTGAATCTTTAAGAGAAAATGGTATTAGGCTATAAGGGGTAAATCGATGGAAAAATATAATAGAGAAGAATTTGAAGAAGTAATCGTCGATATCGGCAGAGTTACTAAGGTTGTTAAGGGTGGTAGAAGATTCAGATTTACTGCTTTAGTTATTGTTGGAAATCGCAAAGGTTTAGTAGGTGTTGGTTATGGCAAGGCTAAAGAAGTTCCTGATGCTATTCGCAAAGCAGTTGATGATGCATTTAAAAATATCGTTGAAGTGAAAACTAAAGGATCAACTATTGCTCACGATGTTGAAGTAAAATACAACGCAAGTAGAATTTTACTTAAACCAGCTAGCGAAGGTACGGGAGTTATCGCGGGTGGTTCTACTCGTCCTATCGTAGAGCTTGCGGGTATTAAAGATATCTTAACTAAGTCTTTAGGTTCAAATAACTCAGCTAACGTGGTTCGTGCTACAATCAAAGCTTTAACAATGCTAAAAGGATAAGAAGATGAATTTGACAAAAGCAGCGGGATCAACGCATAAAACCAAAAGAATAGGCCGTGGCCAAGGAAGTGGAATGGGTAAAACCGCCACTAAAGGGGGCAAAGGTCAAACCGCTAGAAAGGGTTATAATGAAAAAAGAGGTTTTGAAGGAGGTCAGCAACCTCTTCAAAGAAGATTACCAAAAGTTGGTTTTACTTCTAAAATCGCAAAACCTTATGTGATTAATGTTGAAAAAATCACAGCTGTAAAAGAGCTTAATGAAATTACAATTGAAAGCATCAAAAGCGTTCATAAAATTTCAAAGTCTGTTACTAAAATTAAATTAATCGGTGCAAGTGCAAAAGACTTAGCATCAAAAATTAAAGACGAGAATATCAGCGTCACCGGATCAAAATAATGAATAAGGCATTGACGAATAAGATTTTAATCACCTTAGCTTTCTTGTTTGCTTATAGGGTTCTGGCTTATGTGCCAGTTCCTGGCGTCAATGCTGATGTGATTGCGGAATTTTTTAACAATAATCAAAACAATGCTTTGGGTTTATTTAATGTTTTTAGTGGTGGGGCAGCAGAACGCTTTTCTATCATCTCTTTAGGCATTATGCCTTATATTACTGCTTCGATTATCATGGAGCTTTTAGCAGCTACTTTCCCAAATATCGGTAAAATGAAAAAAGAACGCGATGGTATGCAAAAATATATGCAAATTATCCGTTATGCAACTATAGTAATCACTTTAGTTCAAAGTATCGGTGTGGCTATAGGGCTTCAAAGTTTACATGGAAGAGGTGGAGCAGGCGCTATAATGATAGAAAATTTAAATATGTTTATTGCGCTTTGTGCAATTTCTATGCTCGCAGGAACTATGCTTTTGATGTGGATAGGTGAACAAATCACACAAAGAGGTATAGGAAATGGTATTTCTTTGATTATTTTTGCAGGTATTGTTTCAGGAATTCCAAGAGCTATTTCGGGTACAGTAGGACAGATAAATTCAGGCGAAATGAATTTCTTAACCGCTTTTGTTATCCTTGCTTTGATTTTAATCACTATTGGCGTGATTATATATGTAGAGCTTGGAGAAAGAAGAATTCCTATTTCTTACTCGCGTAAAGTAGTAATGCAAAATCAAAATAAGCGTATTATGAATTATATTCCAATTAAAATCAATTTAAGTGGGGTTATTCCGCCGATTTTTGCCAGTGCAATTTTAATGTTTCCTACGACTATTTTGCAAACAAGTACAAATCCGTATTTGCAAGCTATCAATGATTTTTTGAATCCAAATGGTTATTTATTTCATGTTTTGACTTTCTTGTTTGTGATTTTCTTTGCGTATTTTTATGCTTCTATAGTATTTAATGCGAAGGATATAGCGGAAAATCTTAAAAAACAAGGGGGTTTTATCCCTGGAATTCGTCCAGGCGAAGGAACTTCAAGTTATCTTAACGAAGTAGCTTCTCGTTTAACTTTATCAGGTTCTATTTATTTAGGGCTTGTTGCAACCTTGCCTTGGGTTTTGGTGAAATTTATGGGTGTGCCTTTTCATTTTGGCGGCACTTCTGTACTTATTGTAGTTCAAGTAGCACTTGATACGATGAGAAAAATTGAAGCTCAAATTTATATGAGTAAATACCAAACTTTAAGTGCGGTAGGTTTGTAGTAAATAAAATTAGCAAGATTTTTCTTGCTAATTTATCCTAGGTTTTTGCTTTAAAAATAAAAACACAATGCACACTATAAAAATTACTATTGACCATATTAAAAAAGCATCTACAAGACCCATTTGTCTAACGATAGGTTGAGAAATAATAGGACTTAAAAATTGTCCTAAAAATATACAACTTGCTAAAATTCCATAAGCCCTAGAGCGAGCATTTTCAGGACAGATTGAAAAAAGATAAGCCGTATTATTTACAAGCATAATACCTCCACCCATTCCAAGCAAAGCTAAGGCGATTAAAACTGTGAAAAAGCTATCTACTAAAAAAAGTAGTAAAAAAGAACAAGATACGATAAAAAGAGTTAAAACATAGATAGTTTTAATACTTAAGAATTTTATAATATATCTATAGCTTAGAGAGAAAAAACCATAACATAGTGCAGATACAGACATCGAAATACCTATATATTTAGGATCTAAGCCTAGATGCTCTTCTATATAATAAGGAAGTTGTGTAGGGGATATATAATAAACCACCATGATAAAAAAACCTATAAAATAGATAGGGAAAAATTGCCAATAATTTGTTTTTGTTTCTATTTTTGTATGATTATAGAATTTAAATTTTCTAGGTTCAAAAAGATAAATGATAGCCATTAAGGTAATTAAAATTCCAAGTCCATATACCAAAAAAGGATAACGCCAAGAATAACTTGAAACAAATCCCGCAATAGAAATAAAAACAGCACCCCCTACTGCACAAAAAAATCCTTGAAGACTTAAAGCATTTTCTCTGCGATTAAAGCCACCACGACTATAATAATCCCCAAGCAAAGCCGAAGCGCCTGTCATTATAAAAGCAGTTGCCATACCAAAAATAGCTCTTGAAGTCAGTATAGCATAAATATCATTTAAGAAAAAGCCACTTATCCCAGAAATAGTCCAAACCACCATAGCTGGAAGAATGAATTTTAATTTGCCAAATTTATCCATTAAAATACCAGCAAATGGAGATAAAATGACAACAAAAATAGCAGGGATGGTTAAAACTAAGCGAACAAGTATATCAAGATGAGCTAATGTGAAACTTGAAGCAAGAGTAGCGCCACTTTGGGTTAAAAGTTCTTCAAAATGTCTGTTGATAGCAGGCAGAGCAGATGAAATGACCACACTTCCTAGCATAGTCATAGCAGCCATAGAAAACACAGCTGCTTTAAATCCGGACTTTTCAGTAATTTGAATTATTTTTTTATCCATTTTTGTGTCATTTGGATGAAATTTATAAGTTTTGTCATTCATAATTTTTACCTTTTTTATTTTATTATACTCCAAAAATTATGGTTTGTATTTAAATTACTTAAAATTATATTTTATTTATTTTGTTATGATAGTTTTGTTTTTAAAATATTTTAGCTTGATTAAAATATATTTTATAAGTAGAATTTTAAATATTTTTAGCTAAATTCAGCTTTTTATTTAACAAGGGTGCAAAATGAAGAAAAATTTAATCATAGTAGAATCTCCTGCAAAAGCTAAAACCATAGGAAATTTTTTGGGAAAAGATTATGAAGTTATCGCTTCTAAAGGACATATTAGAGATTTGCCTAAATCAAGCTTTGGGATTAAAATAGAAGATGATGAATTTATCCCTGAGTATAGAATCACAAGTGATCATAGCGCCTTAGTTAAAGAACTTAAGGAAAAAGCAAAGGGAGCAAAAGAGATTTATTTAGCAACCGATGAGGATAGAGAGGGTGAGGCTATAGCTTATCATATTGCAAAAGCTATAGGCAAAGATGAAAATGTCTTACCGCGTATCGTTTTTCATGAGATTACCAAAAATGCTATCGAAAATGCTTTAAAAAATCCAAGAAAATTAAACATGCACTCTGTAAATGCTCAGCAAACCAGACGCCTTTTAGATCGCATTGTAGGGTATAAGCTCAGCCCTTTATTAGGACAAAAAATTCAAAGAGGACTTAGTGCTGGGCGTGTTCAAAGTGCGGCTTTAAAGATCATAGTCGATCGTGAAAAAGAAATTCGTGCCTTTGTACCCCTAGAATACTTTAGTATTGATATGATTTTTCAAAAAGATTTAGATGCAGAACTAGTTGAGTTTGATAAAGCCAAGATAGAAAAACTTACCATTATCAACAAAGATCGTGCTAAACTTATACTAGAAGCTTGTAAAAATGAAGTTTATAGTATAAGTGACATTGAAAGCAAAGAAAGAAAAATCGCTCCGCCGCCTCCTTTTATGACTTCAACTTTACAACAAAGTGCCAGCAATCGCCTTGGTTTTAACCCTAAAAAAACCATGATGATAGCTCAAAAGCTCTATGAAGGAGTAAATACCCATGAAGGCGTGATGGGGGTTATTACCTACATGAGAACAGATAGTTTGAATTTAGCCAAAGAAGCAGTTGAAAATGCAAGAAAATTCATACAGGTAAATTTTGGCAAAGACTATCTTCCAAGCAAAGCAAATGTTTATACTACAAAAGCTAAAGGCGCACAAGAAGCTCACGAAGCTATACGCCCTACTAATTTAAATTTTACTCCAGAAATTGCAGCTAAATTTTTAGATAAAGACGAGTTAAAGCTCTATACGCTTATTTATAACCGCTTTTTAGCTTGTCAGATGAATCCTGCTATCTCTCAAACTCAAAATGTTTTTGTAAAAAATGACAGAGCAGTGTTTAAGATAAGCGGTAGGAAAATTCTTTTTGATGGGTATTATAAAGTTTATGGCGATATGGATAAGGATAAAATTTTACCCAATCTTAAAATCGGTGAAAATTTAAAAGTGCAAAATTTAGAAATGAATTCACATTTTACAGAACCTCCTTCAAGATACTCTGAAGCTGGACTTGTGAAAAAACTTGAAAGCTTAGGCATAGGCCGTCCTTCAACCTATGCACCGACTATTTCTATACTCACAAGCCGTGATTATGTAAAAATCGATAAAAAACAACTCATTCCTAGTGAAGTCGCTTTTAGTGTAACTGAAGTGCTTGAAAAAAATTTTAGCGATATAGTAGATAGCAAATTTACTTCAAATCTTGAAAATACTTTAGATGAGATTGCAGAAGATAAAGCTAATTGGCAAGAAACTTTGAAAGAATTTTATTATCCCTTTATGAGGAAGGTTGAAGAAGGAAAAACAAAAATTGCAAGCCAAAAAACGGTGACTAAATTGGGTGAAAATTGCCCTGATTGTGGTGGTGAACTTGCGATTAGAAAAGGGCGTTTTGGAGAATTTGTAGCTTGTTTAAATTTTCCAAAATGCAAATACTCAAGAAATTTAAAAAATAAAAGCAAGAATGAAGCTGAAGTAAGTGCTAGCAGGGCCAAGGCAAAGGGCATAGGTATTGTTTGTCCAAGTTGCAAAGAGGGTGAGATAGTAGAGCGCCTTTCAAAACGCGGTAAATTTTATGGTTGTAGCGCTTATCCAAAATGTAATTTTATAAGTAAATACAAACCAAGCGATGAAAAATGTGAGGAATGTGGAGAAAATTTAGTGATAAAAGAGCTAAAAAAAGGCACATTCTTAGAATGTTTAAAATGCAAAATTAAAAAAGAAATAAAGGATTAATCATGCAAATCATGCTTTGTGCTATTTCAAATATAGCCAGTGGAAATTGTTCTGAAGATTGCAAATACTGCACCCAAAGTGCTTATGTAAAAACAAATATACAAAAATACCGTCAAAAAGAAATTTCACAAATTGTTTTAGAGGCCAAGATAGCTAAGAAAAATGAAGCTTTGGGTTTTTGTTTGGTTACAGCAGGCCTTGGACTTGATGATGAAAAGCTTGAGTATGTTTGCGAAGCTGCTAAGGCCGTGCAAAAAGAAGTGCCTAATTTACTTTTAATTGCCTGTAATGGTATGGCAAGCGTGGAACAACTTAAAGAACTTAAAAAAGCAGGAATTTTTTCTTATAATCACAATCTTGAAGCTTCAAAAGAATTTTTTCCACAAATTTGCACCACTCATACTTGGGAAAGTAGATTTCAAACCAATTTAAACGCTAAAGAAGCAGGGCTTATGCTTTGTTGTGGTGGAATTTATGGTATGGGTGAGAGCGAAGAAGATAGGCTAAGTTTTAGAAAATCTTTGCAAGAATTACAACCTTTTTCAACGCCTATTAATTTTTTTATAGCAAATGAAAATTTAAAATTGCAAGTTCCAAAATTAAGTGCTGATGAGGCTTTAAAAATTATAAGAGATACTAAAGAAGCTTTACCTAATACTGTGGTTATGGTAGCAGGAGGTCGTGAGGTGGTATTGCAAGAAAGACAATATGAAATTTTTAAAGCAGGTGCAGGTGCTATTGTTATAGGGGATTATTTAACTACAAAAGGCGAAGAGCCAAGTCGTGATATAGTAAAACTTAAAGAAATGGGATTTACTTTTGCATCCGAGTGTCATTGATTCACAGGGTTTAATTGATTTACAAATTCTTATTGTTATAGCTTTATGTTTGCTATTTTCTCCACATATAGCTAAAATTTTGCGCTTACCGATTTCAGCTACTGAAATCATTTTGGGCGCACTTATGGCGTATTTTGGTTTTATAGGTAAGAGTGAAAATTTTGCACTTTTAGCCAATGTAGGTTTTTATTATCTTATGTTTATAGCGGGTATGGAAGTCAATTTACGCGCTTTTTTTAATATGGATAAAGAAATTGCCAAAAAAAGCTTTTTTTATATTTTTTTACTTTATACTTTATCTTCTTTTATAGTATGGATTTTTGGACTTTCTTTAGTATTTGTTATCATTATACCTGTGATGAGTGTAGGGCTTTTATCTTTACTTTTTAAGGATTTTGGAAAAGAGTGTTATTGGCTAAATATTGCTATGATAGTAGCTACTTTAGCTGAGGTGATTTCTATTGTGCTTTTGACTATAGCGGGAGCTTTTTTGCGCGAAGGAACAGGTATTATTGATGTAGCGCAAAGTATTTTATATCTTAATATCTTTTTGGGGCTTTGTTTGCTTGGATTTAAAATGCTTGGTGTGCTTTTTTGGTGGTATCCTCAGCTTAAAGTGGTGCTTATGCCATGGGAAGATAAAAATGAAAAAGATATAAGATTTTGTATGGCCATTTTTATACTGATCATTGTTGCTATGGTTATTACAAAACTTGAAATCGTTCTTGGTTCTTTTATCGCAGGTTCTTTTATCGCAACTTTTTTTGACCATAAAAAGGATTTAGAGCATAAACTTTCTAGTTTTGGGCATGGTTTTTTAATTCCGATTTTTTTTATCCATATAGGTTCAACCTTTGATCTTAAAATGATTTTATATTATAAAATCGTTTTACAAGCATTTTTACTTATGTTTGTTATGGTGGGTTTAAGAATTTTGTGTGCTAGCATTTTTTGGAAAAAAATTGGCTTTCAAAATATGGTTTTATTTGGACTGAGTCACTCTATGCCTTTGACTCTTCTTATCGCTACTGCTACGCTAGGATATTCAGGAAAAGTTATCAGCGAAGAACTTTATTCGGCACTAATTTTAACAGCTTTATTTGAAGCTATTGTTGTGATGAGTGCGATTAAATTTATTTCAAATATTAAAAAGTAATCTAAATAACACAGGTTACTTTTTTACTCAAAAAGGTTAATGAATTTTAAAATTATTGACAATGAAAAAGTTGAAAATCGCCTTTTTTAGCTAGAATTACTAAAAGTAAAGATTAAATAAAGGAGCAAAAATGTCAAATTCTGTTACTGTAACTGACAATAGAAATGGTAAAAGCTACGAATTCCCTATATATGATGGTACTACTGGTCCAAGTGTTGTGGATATGGGGAGTTTTTATAAACAAACAGGAATGTTTGCTTATGATGAAGGTTTAACTTCTACAGCTACTTGTAAATCAAAAATTACTTATATTGATGGTGAAGAGGGTGTTTTAATGCACCGTGGCTATCCTATAGAATGGCTTGCTGAAAATAAACTTTTTTTAGATGTAGTGCATCTTTTACTCTATAAAGAACTTCCAAGCAATGAAAGACTTGAAGCATTTAGATATGAGCTTAAAAAACGCTCTTATATACATGAGGGTATGCATCGTCTTTTTGATTCTTTCCCTGATAATGCTCACCCTATGGCCGTTTTACAAGGCGCTGTTTCATCTCTTAGTGCTTTTTATCCTGATCATTTAAATATGAATGTTAGAGAAGAGTACATGGAAATGGCTGCTAGAGTTGTAGCAAAAATTCCTACTATAGTAGCCGCTGCTTATCGTTATAAAAATGGTTTTCCTATGGCTTATCCTAATTTAGATCGTGGATTTACTGAGAACTTTTTATATATGTTAAGAACCTATCCTTATGATCATGTTGAGCTTAAACCTATAGAAGTAAAAGCACTCGATACTGTATTTATGCTTCATGCAGATCATGAACAAAATGCTTCTACTTCTACTGTTCGTGCCGTAGGTTCTACTCATGCGCATCCTTATGCATGTATTTCAGCAGGTATTGGAGCGCTTTGGGGTCATGCTCATGGAGGTGCAAATGAAGGCGTTATTAGAATGCTTGAGGAAATAGCTACTGTTGATAGGGTGGATGAATTTATAAAAAGAGCAAAAGATAAAAATGACCCATTCCGCTTGATGGGCTTTGGGCATAGGGTTTATAAAAATTTTGATCCGCGTGCAAAAGTACTTAAAAAGCTTCGTGATCAATTAATCGATGAGTTAGGTATTGATACGAATTTGATTAAGGTGGCAACTCGTATAGAAGAGATTGCCCTGCAAGATGATTATTTTGTACAAAGAAATCTTTATCCAAATGTGGATTTTCATAGCGGCTTGATTTTAAAAGCTCTAGGAATTCCAAATGAAATGTTTGCAACGCTTTTCGTGATCGGACGTACACCGGGTTGGATAGCACAATGGATAGAGCAAAAAGAGCAAGAAACACTAAAAATTGTTCGTCCAAGACAACTTTATTTGGGTGAAACTAGTAAAATATAATTAAAATGTTTGTGGAAATTAAAAATTCCACAAAATCTTCTTGTATAATTTTAAAAAATCTTATAGAAAGTTTATAATCATGCTTAATCTTGATAAATTTTTAGAAATTGCTATAAATGCTAGCAATCAAGCTTCTAAAGCTATTTTAGAAGAGAGAAAAAATTTCAAAACTTGGGAAAAAGAAGATAAAAGCCCGCTTACATCAGCAGATCTTGCTTCTAATAAAATTCTAAATGATATTTTGGGTTCTACGGATATTAAAATTCTATCAGAAGAAAAATTACTCAGCAAAGAAGAGTGTGAAGAATTAAAAACTTTTTGGCTTATCGATCCTCTTGATGGAACAAGTGGGTTTTTAAAAGGTAGTGATGAATTTTGCATTATGATCAGCTTGATTCATGAAGATAGACCTATTTTAGCTCTTATAAAAAATCCTTCAAAAGGCGATATTTTTTACGCTCACCAAAATACTAGAGTTTATAAAAACGATAAAATTTTAGATATAAGCGAACAAGATTTTATAGACAATCAATCCAAAGCTCTTTTAAGTGTTAATCATCTTAGTAAAGAGGATGAAAATTTTGCTAAAAAACACAATTTGACACCTATTAACATAGGATCAGGGCTTAAATTTTGTGCTATTTTGGAAGGTAGAGCAGGGGTTTATAAGCGTTTTGAGAAGTTAAATAGTTGGGATATTGCAGCTGGAGATTTTTTAGTCAATCAAAAGGGTGGTTTTATGGGAACCTTTTCTAAGGAAATGATTTTATATTCCCCTTTAAATTATAAGTGCGAGCCTTTTATTTGTGTTTCTAAAAAAAGTTTTTTAAATATATATACATAAAACAGCATATAATTTTAAAACCTTAAAGGATAAAAATGAAAATTTTTCTTATTTTGTTTATGAGTATTTTGTTAAATTCTAGTCTTTTTGCAAATAATTTTTCGCAAAAAAAAATCATTAAACTAGAACAGCAAGAAAGTTTTGAAATCATAGATCTTCAACAAAATGTTGAAAAACAAAACTTAGATCAGCAAAAAGGGATTTTTGATAGCTCTAGTTTGATGAGTAAGAAAGAAAGCATTCGTAAAGATAATGATGTTGATTTTGCTATAGCTATGAGTTTTAGGCAAAATTTTGGCTATGCTTTGGATGGTTTTAACATAAGTGCTAAAGAATTTTCTACTCTTTTTGCTAAAAATTTAGTGGATAATTTAAGATTAAATTTTGTAAATTCAGCTGCAAATGGTGTTTATCAAGATTTAAGAACTTTAGCTCGTTTTAGTCCTAAAGACTCTAAATTGCTTAATGTATCTCCTTTTTTAAAAAAAGAAAAGGATAAAAGTCAAATTTATGCCAAATTTACAGACTATCTTGTGGTGGTAAATTTAGATGATTTTTATGTAAATATCACAAATTATTTTGTTGCAATAACCAAAAATGCAGTAGCTAATATTAACTTTAAAGTTGTTTCTACAAGTAATGGTAAAATACTCACATCAAAAAATGTAAGATTAAATTTTGCCCTTCATGCAGAAGATCCTAGGGTAAATTATCAAGAACTTGTAAATCAAATGCCAAATATGCTTGCTGAAGTTGTAAACAAAGAGTTAGAAAAATTAAATTTAACAGTGCAATAAAAATTTAATCGTTGATTTGCCTAATGCGATCTTGTAGCTCTTCTATGCTTAAAAATTCTTGTCTTAATTCCTTTGCGATTTCATGCGCAGTTATAGGATCAAGACTTGATAAAATTCTTTTAAGCTCGTAAGTGATTTGCCATTTAGTCATTTCTTCTAGGTTGATATTTATTTGCATGAATTATCCTTTTATCGTAAGAAAAAATTGTTTGATTGTAGCGTGAATTTGATTAAAAAATGCTATCTTTTTAAAAACATATATTAAAGAAAGAAGTAGAAATTTAATTTAAATGATAATCACTTCTTCTTCTAATTTTATGCCAAATTCCTCAAAAACCTTTTTTTTAGCAAGTTCGATAAGAAAAATAGCATCATCAAAACTTGCATTTTTTTTATTGATCAAAAAATTTGCATGCTTGTCGCTTAACATCGCATCTCCTTTGCTAAAGCCTTTAAGTCCTACAGCCTCAATGAGTCTTCCTGCAAAATCTCCTTTTGGATTTTTAAAGATAGAGCCAAAGCTTGCTCCGCTAGGTTGATTGTTTCTTGCATTTTTTAAATTCTCATCTTTTATCTTATCAAAACCAAAACCGAGTTTAAATTCAGCCCAAAAAAAAGGCATATTTAAAGGGCAAAAGCGGTAACTAAAATCAATATTTTCGCGTAAAATTTCACCTTTTGAAGTGGCAATTTTGACTAAATTCTGACTGATGCACTCATCTTTAAGCCCCGCATTCATTTTTAAAAGTCCACCAAGCGTACCAGGAATTTTGCTAAGATATTCAAAACCATAAAGATTATTTTCTTTGGAAAAACGATACATTTGACTTGCTTTTGTCTTACAACCTATGCGAAGATGTAAAAAGTCTTTATTTTGCTCTAAAATTTCAATAAAATTAAAATTATCGCTTAAAATTCCTATATTTTTAGGCTTAGGGCTTATAAGGAGATTGTTCGCACCGCCTATTAAAAAGCCATCAAATTCGCGAATTTGTTCTAAAACTTCGACCTCAAATTCGCCTCCAATCTTTACAGATGAATATTTCTTAAAATCGATAATCATTTGATAAAAGTTGGAATTTGATTTAAAATATTTTCGGTAAAATCAATCATTGTCGTAGTCATCCAAGGCATTAAAAAGATGATGACTATTACTACTAAGATGATTTTAGGCACAAAAGAAAGCGTCATTTCATTAATCTGTGTTGTAGCCTGAAAGATACTGATAATAAGCCCCGCGATAAGCCCCGCTAAAAGCATGGGCAAAGAAAGCAAAAGTGTGATTTTAAAGGTTTGCACTCCAAGAGCAACCAAGGTGCTTTCATCCATTTTAATCCTTTTTAAGAATTTCTAAATTCTTCATACTCGCTCGGGATAAGATAATCCTTAGCATGTATGATTTTATCATAAAATTTATAATCATATCCAAGCTTAAAAAGCACATCCACTGCTTTAAATTGCATTTCATTCATGCAAATGGAATTTTTATTGGCATATAAATTCAAATAAGTATCAAGTTTTTCCTCATTAACGCGGATTAAATTTCTTTCCATTAGCATGGGTGCTAAAATGTGGCGATTAGAATTTGCTATTTTTACAGCATTTGTAAGATCTCTTTCTATCTTGATAGCATCACTAAGCGGTAAAGAACGACGCAAAGCCATTCCGCCCAAAGGTAAGGGTAAATTTTCTTGCGCAAGTTCTAGCCATATATCCCAAATTTCAGCTTCTACACAAAGACTACTATCAAATTCTAAAATGCTTTCATGGATTAAAACCCCCGCATCTACTTCGCCACTTAAAACCGCATTTTCAATCTCTAAGAAATTTTTATAAATGATTCTAGCTTCTGGATATTTCATACGAAAAATTAGAGCATTAGTAGTGTTTGCACCACTTAATGCAACTTTAAAATTTCTTTTTAGATGTGTATTTTGTTTTTTGATAAGTTTTGGTCCATAGCCCTCACCAAAACTTACTGCAGTGCGTAAAAGAGCGTATTCTTTAGCGATTAAAGGATAAAGTCCAAACGAGATTGCCGTAGCATCAAATTCATTTTTTAAAGCCAAATCATTTAAAGTTTGTATATCTAAAGCTGTATTTTTATAGTCAAAATCATTTCCTATCCATCCTAGTTTAATTGCCATATACATAAAAATATCATCCGCATCGGGTGAATGTGCAATTGTAATTGTTTTTTTCATAGCTTTCCTAATTTTTAATGAAATAATTTTTATTCTATCAAAATAAACTATTATTTAATTTTATTTTGTTAAAATTCTAGCTAAAAATTTGCAATTTTTAAGGAAAATAATGGACGATAATAAGAAAAAATCGCTTGATGCCGCCTTAAAATCGCTCGATAAAGCTTTTGGCAAGGGCACTATTTTAAGGCTTGGAGATAAGGAAGTAGAGCAGATTGATAGCATAGGAACAGGTTCTGTAGGACTTGATCTTGCGCTTGGTATAGGTGGAATTCCAAAAGGAAGAATTATTGAAATTTATGGGCCTGAAAGTTCAGGTAAAACAACTTTAACTTTGCATATTATAGCAGAGTGTCAAAAAGCGGGTGGGGTTTGTGCCTTTATCGATGCTGAGCATGCTTTGGATGTAAAATATGCTAAAAATTTGGGCGTAGATACAGATAATCTTTATATTTCTCAACCGGATTTTGGTGAGCAGGCTTTAGAGATCGTTGAAACTATAGCGCGAAGTGGGGCTATAGATTTAATAGTTGTAGATAGCGTTGCAGCGCTTACTCCAAAGGCTGAAATTGAAGGCGATATGGGAGATCAACATGTAGGGCTTCAAGCAAGACTTATGTCTCAAGCATTAAGAAAGCTTACAGGAATTGTCCATAAAATGAATACAACCGTGATTTTTATCAACCAAATTCGTATGAAAATTGGCGCTATGGGTTATGGGACTCCTGAAACAACAACAGGAGGAAATGCGCTCAAATTTTATGCTTCAGTGCGTTTAGATGTTAGAAAAGTAGCGACTTTAAAACAAAATGAAGAGCCTATTGGTAACCGTGTTAAAGTTAAAGTAGTAAAAAATAAAGTAGCACCTCCATTTAGACAAGCTGAATTTGATGTAATGTTCGGAGAAGGTTTAAGCCGTGAGGGTGAATTGATCGATTATGGTGTAAAACTTGATATAGTAGATAAAAGTGGTGCTTGGTTTTCTTATAAAGATAAAAAATTGGGTCAAGGTAGAGAAAATTCAAAAGCTTTCTTAAAAGAAAATCCAGAAATAGCTGATGAAATTACCAAAGAAATTCAAAATTCTATGGGCATAGAAGGCATGATTAGCGGTAGCGAAGATGAAGAAGGAGAAGAATAATGTTAGTAATTGAAGATGTTAGAGCCTATGAAGTGCTTGATAGTAGAGGAAATCCAACCGTAAAAGCCGAAGTTACGCTAAGCGATGGAAGTGTAGGTGCGGCCATAGTTCCAAGTGGTGCAAGTACAGGTTCAAAAGAAGCCTTAGAATTGCGTGATAATGATGAAAGATTTGGCGGAAAAGGTGTTTTAAAAGCTGTTGCAAATGTTAATGAAACCATTGCAGATGAAATTTTAGGACTAGATGCTTTTAATCAAACTCAACTTGATGATACTTTGCGTGAGCTTGATGGAACAAATAATTACTCAAATTTAGGTGCAAATGCAACTTTAGGTGTATCTATGGCAACAGCTCATGCGGCTGCAACTGCTTTGGGAATGCCTTTGTATCGCTACTTAGGGGGTGCAAATGCGAGCATTTTACCAGTGCCAATGTGTAATATCATAAATGGCGGTGCTCATGCAAACAACAATGTAGATTTTCAAGAATTTATGATCATGCCTTTCGGTTTTACCAGCTTTAAAGAAGCTTTGCGTTCAGTTTGTGAAATTTATGCGATATTAAAAAAAGAACTCGCAAATTCTGGACATTCTACGGCTTTAGGTGATGAAGGTGGTTTTGCTCCAAATTTAGCTAACAACACAGAACCTATCGATCTTTTAATGACTTGTATCAAAAAAGCAGGTTATGAAAATCGTGTAAAAATTGCTCTTGATGTGGCAAGTACAGAATTTTTCAAAGATGGTAAATACCACATGGAAGGCAAGGCTTTTTCAAGCGAGGCTTTGATCGAACGCTATGTAGAACTTTGTGCAAAATATCCAATTTGCAGTATCGAAGATGGCTTAGCTGAAAATGACTTTGAAGGCTGGATCAAGCTGACTGAAAAATTAGGCAATAAAATTCAGCTTGTGGGTGATGATTTATTTGTAACAAATGAAGATATCTTAAGAGAAGGCATTATCAAAAAAATGGCAAATGCTGTGCTTATCAAACCAAATCAAATCGGAACTATTACTCAAACTATGAGAACTGTTCGTTTAGCACAAAGAAACAATTATAAGTGTGTGATGAGCCATAGAAGTGGCGAGAGTGAAGATGCTTTTATAGCGGATTTTGCTGTGGCTTTAAATACAGGACAAATCAAAACAGGGGCTTTAGCAAGGGGCGAAAGAACTGCAAAATACAATCGCTTGCTTGAAATTGAGCTTGAAAGTGATGAATATTTAGGAGAAAAACTCTGAGCGATTTACTTAAAGAATACGACGAAAGCACAAGAAAAAAAAGTTTTTATACCCATGTTATAAAAATGATTTTTTGGGCTTTTCTTGTTGTAATTGGAGCGATTTATTTTGGCAATATGTTTTTTGGGCAGTATTCTTTAGATACCTTGCTTTCACTTGAAGCAACCAAAGAAGGATTGAATAAAAAAATATCTTTTCTCAAAGAGCAAAACGCCAAAGCACAAAAAGATTATTTTGAATTACAAGGATTATACCCCAATGAAAACTAAAATTTTAGGAATATTTTTAATTTTTATTTCTTTATTAAATGCTGAGGAAAATCCTTTCAAATCAGAGCAAAACATGAGTATGATTATGCCACCTGATTTTCAAAAAGAGGATATTAAATTTAATTCTAATGCAAGAGTTTTAAAAAGCGTAAGTTTTAATTATATTAATCTTGATGGAAGTGAAGAAGTATTAAATGTTGATATTAATAAAAGCATAGATTGGCACGATACTTATACTCTTGTGCGTTCTAAGAGCCCAGATCCTTCAAAAGTTTTTGATGTTTCAGTAACCATACCTGAACGTAATGATTCTAAAAAAGAATCCAATGGTACAGCAAATATAGAAATACCGCTACAAGTTGATAAAATTTATGATTTTATATCTTATGCAGTGTATAAAAATAAAATCAAACTCAATACTAGTGATGAGCTTATTAGTGATTTTTCCATAGGTAATCCTAGTAAAATTGTAGTGGATTTTAAATCAGATCTAGTAAATCCTACTAAAAACATACGCATTAGTAATTCTCTTTTTAAGCGTATAGATTTTGGCTCTCATAAGGGGTATTATAGACTTGTGATATATTTGGATGGAAATTATAATTACAATATCCAAAAAGATGCTACAGGATATATGATCAATCTATTGTGATGAGAATTTTTGTTTTTTTATGGTGTGTTAGTTTTGCTTTTGCTAGCGATATTTTACTTTTAAGCAAGATAAGTGAACAAGAAATTCAAAATAAGAATTTTAATGGCTATTTAATGAGTGAAAAGCTTGATGGAGTCAGAGGAATTTGGGAAGCGGGAAAATTTAAAACCCGCCAAGATAATCCAATTTATACTCCTTCTTATTTTACTTATAATTTTCCTAGCTTTAAGCTTGATGGGGAGCTTTGGATAGCTAGGGCTAAATTTGATGAGGTGTCAGCTTTAATTCGTAGCGATAACTTAGACTCAAGTCTTTGGAGAAGTGTCACATACAATGTTTTTGATGTGCCCAATGCTTGTGAAGAATTTAAACTTACTTCTTGCACTTTAAGCAATCGTCTTAAGGTTTTAGAGCAGTATTTGCAAAAAAATCCCAATCCTTATATAAAAATCATAAAGCAAATTCCTATAAAAGATCAAGAGCATTTAAAAGAATTTTATAAAGATATTGTCTTAAATAAAGGCGAAGGTGTAGTTATACGCAAGAATCTTGCTCCTTATGAAAAAGGCAGAAGTAAAAACGCTTTTAAATTAAAACCTTATGAAGATGCTGAATGTAAAGTCATAGGTTATACTGAAGGTAAGGGTAAATTCCAAGGTAAAATCGGCGCTTTACTCTGTCAAATGCCAAATGATAGGGTGATTAGAATAGGCAGTGGTTTAAAAGATAAAGATAGGGAAAATCCACCTAAAATAGGCTCTATTGTTACTTATAAATTTAATGGGTTGACTAAAAATTCCTTACCGCGTTTTCCAGTTTTTTTAAGACTAAGAGATGAAAATCCTTGACTTTAAAATTATTTTGTGATAAAATATTTCCTTTTATTTATTCGGGGTGTAGCGCAGTCTGGTTAGCGCACTTGGTTTGGGACCAAGGGGCCGAAGGTTCGAATCCTTTCACCCCGACCATTTTTTATAAATTTATACAAAATGGTGAGTGTAGCTCAGTCGGTTAGAGCATCAGATTGTGGTCCTGAGGGTCGTGGGTTCAATTCCCATCACTCACCCCACTAAGCGTTCGTAGCTCAACTGGATAGAGCAACAGACTTCGGATCTGTAGGTTATGGGTTCAATTCCTATCGGGCGCACCACCAAATTTTTATATGCGTTCATAGCTCAGCTGGATAGAGCAACGGCCTTCTAAGCCGTAGGTCAGAGGTTCGAATCCTCTTGAGCGTACCATACTAGCGGATGTGGTGAAATTGGCAGACACGCCAGACTTAGGATCTGGTGCAGCAATGCGTGAAGGTTCAAGTCCTTTCATCCGCACCACAATTTAAAATTATATCTCCCTTAAATTAGTGCAATCGTCTTTTTCTTTACAAAATAAAAATTTCATTTTATTTTAAATTTTATTTCGATTTTTAGAAAATTAATCATTTTTATTAAAAAATTTGATAAAATTTTTTAAGTTTATAAAATGAATTTTTAATTTAAAATTTCAATATCATATAAAATTAAAGAGAAAAGTATGCAAAGAATAGTTGTAAAAGTAGGCTCTCATGTGATCAGCGATGAGAATCTTTTAAATTTAAAGCGCTTTGAGAATTTGGTGGCTTTTTTGGCCAAATTAATGCAAAAATATGAAGTTATTTTAGTTACTTCAGCTGCTATTTCAGCTGGATGTACCAAGCTTCATATAGATAGAAAAAATTTAATCAACAAACAAGTTTTAGCTGCGATAGGACAACCTTTTTTAATCAGTGTTTATAATGAATTTTTAGCCAAATTTGGCAAAATGGGTGGGCAAATTTTGCTTACAGGAAAAGATTTTGATTCAAGAAAGGCGACTAAGCATGCTAAAAATGCTATTGATGCGATGATTGATTTAGGAATTTTGCCTATTATCAATGAAAATGATGCTACAGCTATTGAGGAGATTGTTTTTGGTGATAATGATAGCTTAAGTGCTTATGCGACGCATTTTTTTGAAGCTGATTTGCTTGTGATTTTGAGTGATATTGATGGTTTTTATGATAAAAATCCTAGTGAATTTAGCGATGCAAAGCGTTTGGAAAGGGTTAAGTTTATCAAAGAAGAATGGCTTAATGTAAGTGTTAAAACAGGAAGCGAACACGGAACAGGCGGTATAGTTACTAAGCTAAAAGCAGCTAAATTTTTATTGGAAAATGATAAAAAAATGTTTTTAGCAAGTGGTTTTGATTTAAGTGTTGCAAAGGCATTTTTGCTAGAAGATAAACAAATAGGTGGAACTTTATTTGAGTGATTATAAATTTTTATTTTTCCTTAAGTTTTGAAGAGTAAAATAAATTATGCGCATAATTCATAATATTAAGGAGAAATGATGAAAAAGTCAGTAAAAATACTTCTTTCAGTTGGCTACTTTTGCATACGATCCTTATGCTTGCTCTTTGCAAAATTTAATTAATCCAGATAGCTGCAATCCTAATTTAGTGCCTAATGGTGAGTATGCTTGCCAGGCTTTACCTAATGTTAGAGTAAATGGTGAACCTGTTTGTGTGGAGTATTATTAATGTCTATTTTAGTAAATGCTGTAGATACTTTTTATTCTACTAAAAATGAAGCTGTATTTTCAGCTTCTAAAAGTGAAAATATAAAAAGAAATGTCGCGGATTTTAATACCGATAATAATACAAAAAATTCCGTGTATTTTTTAGTGATGATAAAGAAATTTCTTTGAATTTAAGCAATGAAAGCATGGAACTTTTGACAAATCATTTTAGCGCAAATGATTTTTTAAAACTTTCTAATGGAAATATAGGCTTAAGCGGAAAAGCAGCCGCCTTTGTAGAAGGCTGGTATAAAGATATTATGATAAATAGAAATTTTTTAAATGCTGATAGGGATAAAAACGGCAGAATAGAAAATAACGAGCATTTATCTTTAAAAAATTCAGTAGAAGATGTCGCAAAAAATCAAGATTTAAGTAAGAATTTTGGGGCAGTTGTTTTAAGAATGGCTCAAAGTACAACAGGCTATGTTGAAAATACAATTAGCGATAAAAGCTTAAGTATAGAAGCACTTATGGATGAAAGTATAAAAAGTGATAGAAATTTTGATGGGATTATTACGAGGCTTGAGTATTCTGCTAAAGGCGGTACGGATGTGCAAGGCTATACGAATTAGGCTATAGATGCTTTAAATGATATTTTAGATGATAGCGATAAAGCCAAGAAAATTCATTTAGTTGTCGATCCTACAAGTGAAATTTGGCATTCGTATGCAGGCAAAACATTAAATGAGGTTAAGGCTTGCTATGATAATCCTTTTAGAGCGACGAGTGGAACTTCTGCTTCTGGTTTTTTAAATATAGTGATTGAAGAACCAAGAATTTTACCAAGTAATGATTTAGAAAATGAAAAAGAGCAATTGCTTAATGAATTTCCTGAATTTAGAGCTTTGATACAAAACAATCCCAATATTACAAAAGAAAAACTTTTAAAACTTAAAAATCAGCAAAGAATCACACACAATTACCAAGATCATCAAAAACAAGATTTGCAAAAAGAATTTACACAAAATTTCTTTAAAACAGATCTTAAGGCCTAAATTCCCTTAAAAAATTCGGCAATTTCCGCATTTAACCTTACAAAATTTTTATAAAGATGCACCCCGTTTTGACTGGATTGAGTTAGCTTTAAAACCAAATTTGTTATAATCAAAACCTTGAATTTTATATAAAGCGAAATGATGAAAAAAATTATTTTTATGGGCACACCAAGCTATGCAACTTGTATTTTAAAAGCTCTTTTAGAAGATGAAAATTTTGAGCTTTTAGCGCTTTTTACTCAGCCTGATAAAGCTGTGGGTAGAAAGCAGATTTTAACACCAAGTGATACTAAAGCATTTTTGCTTCAAAAAGCTCCACAAATTCCTATTTTTATCCCAAATTCTTTAAAGGATGAGAGCGTTATAGAGCAAATTTGTGCTTTGAAGCCTGATTTTATAGTAGTTGCTGCTTATGGAAAAATTTTACCTAAGGCTATTTTAGATATAGCTCCTTGTATCAATCTACACGCTTCGCTTTTGCCTAAATACCGAGGCGCTAGTCCAATACAAAGCGCGATTTTAAATGCTGATGAAAAAAGCGGGGTTTGCACGATGCTTATGGAAGAAGGACTAGATACAGGAGCTGTGCTTGAGAGCGTAGAATGCGATATAAGAGATAAAAATGTAAATGAAGTTTTTGAAATTTTAGCAAATTTAGCAGCAAAGCTTATCCTTTCTACTCTTTTAAATTACGAAAAACTCCTTCCAAAAAAACAAGATGAAAGCTTAGCTACACATTGTAAAAAGATCAAAAAAGAAGATGGGCTTGTGAGTTTAGATAATGCAAGAGAAATTTATCAAAAATATCTAGCTTTTACACCTTGGCCCGGGGTTTTTTTAGAAAATGGTTTGAAATTTATAGAACTTGAGCTTGTGGATGAGTTGAAGCAAAATGCTAAAATGGGTGAAATTTTAGAACTCGAAAAAGAAAGCTTTTTGCTTGCTTGCAAACAAGGAATTTTACGCATTAAAAAGCTTCAAGAAAGCGGAAAAAAGGCTCTTGATGGTAGGACTTATTTAAATGGAAAAAGGCTTAAAAGTGCAGATAGCTTGTGTTGAAAGTATTGATTCTACCCATCTTTTTTTATGCGAACAAATTCGAAGTGGTAAAATCAATGAAAATTTTGCCCTTTATGCCTTAAATCAAACAAAAGGCGTAGGTAGTAGAGAAAATTTATGGCAAAGCTCTAGTGGAAATTTACATCTTTCTTTTTGCATCAAAGAAAGCGATTTACCCAGCGATTTGCCTTTGGCTTCTGTGAGTATTTATTTTGCTTATTTGTTAAAGGAAATTTTACAAGAAAAAGGTTCTAGAATTTGGCTTAAATGGCCCAATGATTTATACTTAGATGATAAAAAAGTAGGAGGGATAATAAGCACAAAAATTTCAGATTTTATAGTAGGTGGTATGGGTTTAAATTTAAAATTTGCTCCTCATGATGCTGCTTTGTGTGATGTTGAAATTTCACTTGAAGATTTGATAGAGAAGTTTTTGCAAAGACTAGAGAAAAAATTTTTATGGAAGCATATTTTTAGCAAGTATATGTTAGAATTTGAAAAATCAAGACAATTTAGTGTCCATTATGAAGGTAAGGTATTTTCACTTGAAAATGCTTTTTTATATGAGGATGGATCAATTTTACTAGGCGATAAAAGGGTGTATAGTTTAAGATGAGTGAGATTATTACTATAGCAAATCAAAAAGGTGGAGTAGGTAAAACCACAACAGCTGTGAATTTGGCAGCATCTTTAGCAGTGGCCGAAAAAAAAGTTCTTTTAATTGATGTGGATCCACAAGCAAATGCTACAACAGGTTTGGGTTTTAATCGTAACAATTATGAATACAATATTTACCATGTTTTTATAGGTAGAAAAAAACTTTCCGATATTATTTTAAAAACAGAATTGCCTCAACTTCATTTAGCTCCTTCAAATATAGGTCTTGTAGGTATCGAACAAGAACTTGCCAAGGGTGAAAACAACGAAAAAAAAATGATACTTAAAAACCAAATTCAAGAAGTGCTTGATGAGTATGATTTTATCATCATCGATTCTCCGCCTGCACTTGGAAGTATCACTATCAATGCTTTTGTTGCTAGTGATAGTGTTATCATACCTATACAATGTGAGTTTTATGCGCTTGAAGGTGTGGCGATGGTTTTAAATACGATTAAAATTATTAAAAAAACTATCAATCCTAAATTAAAAGTGCGAGGATTTTTGCCGACTATGTATAGCTCACAAAATAATCTTTCTAAAGATGTTGTGGAGGATTTAAAGCAGAATTTTAAAAAGCAGCTTTTTACTATTAATGGCAATGAAGATGATTTTATCGTTATACCTCGCAATGTAAAATTAGCTGAAAGCCCAAGCTTTGGAAAGCCTATCATACTTTATGATATAAAATCTCCTGGTTCTTTGGCTTATCAAAATTTAGCATATTCGATTTTAGGATAAAACAATGGGTCTTAATAAAAATAGAGGCTTAAGCACCTTAATGGGAGATGTAGGAGAGGTTTATAGTAGAGAATTAGGTCTTGATAAAAATCAAGTAAGTCTTATTGAAATTTCAAAAATCACTCCAAATCCTTTTCAACCAAGAAAAACTTTTGACGAAGTGGCTTTAAATGAACTTGCAAATTCTATAAAAGAGCATGGATTAATACAACCCATAATTGTACTTAAAAAAAACGATAGTTTTATTTTGGTAGCTGGCGAAAGAAGGCTTAGAGCTACTCAAATTTTAGGAGAGGAAAATATACTAGCCTTTGTATCGGATAGTGATGAGAGCAAGCTTAGAGAATTAGCACTCATAGAAAATATCCAAAGGGAAAATTTAAATCCTATCGAACTTGCAAATTCTTATAAGGATTTAATAGAAGTTTATAATATTACTCAAGAAAATTTAGCCGAACTCATTCATAAAAGCAGAACGCAAATCACAAATACTTTAAGGCTTTTAAATTTGGATTCTAAAACTCAAGAACTCATAGCAAGTGGTAAGATTTCACAAGGTCATGCTAAGGTTTTAGTAGGTTTAGATAAAGAAGATGAAAAAGTGCTTGTAGATAGCATTTTGGGACAAAAACTTAGCGTAAGAGATACAGAAAGACTTGTTCAAAAAGTTAAAAACAAAGAAAATATAGAAGATGAAGAATTTGAAAGCTCGATGCAAAATTTAAAACAAATTTTAAATAAAATCGGTTTTATGTGTAAAAATAATAAAAAAGAACTCATTATTCGTTTAGATAATATTGATAAAATTAAAAAACTGACTGAAATTCTTAACAAAATTTAACAAAGTCTTAGTTTTTATTTGTTACAATAAAAGACTTATAATATCCCAAAGGAGATCTATGTTTGAAGATATGCATCCTTCCATAATGCTTGCTACTATGGCTATTTTTTTAGCTATGATAGTGATTTTAAACACTATGCTATATAAGCCCCTTTTGAAATTTATGGATGAAAGAAATGATTCTATAAAAAATGACGAAAATAAAGTCAAAGAAAATTCACAAGAAATGCTAGGAGCCAACGATGAGGTTGAAGCAATTCATGTGAGCACAAGAGAAGAAATCCATAAAATCAAACAAAATGCCATCAATGCAGCTAAAGAGGAAGCTCAACAAGCTATAAAAGCTAAAAAGGAAGAACTAGAGCGTAAAATGGCTAACTTCTATACCGAATTAATATCTCAAAAAAAAGAACTTCAAGACCATTTGTCAGCACATTTGCCTGACCTTAAACAAGCTTTGCAAAATAATATTAAACAGCACTAATAAGGAGAAAGATGAAAAAGCTATTTTACTTTATTTTTTTACTGCCTTTATGTGCCTTTGGTGCATCTAATGGTAGTGGAGAGTATGATATTGTTCCAAGAACAATAAATTTCTTAATTTTTATAGCCATATTGTATTATTTTATAGCAAATCCTTTTAAAGCTTTTTATAAAAATCGAATTTTAAGAATTTCTTTAAAATTAGATGAAATTCAAAAGAAGCTTTTGGAAAGTAAAGCAAAAAAACTTGACACAATGAAAAAGCTTGAAGAAGCTAAAGCAAATGCAGCAGCAGCTTTAGTTGTAGCAAAAAAAGAAGCAGAGGTGCTTGCTCAAAAAATTAAAGAAGAAACTCAAAATGAGCTCGCTTTACTTGAAAAACATTTTGAAGAACAAAAAAGCTATGAATTTAGAAAAATGGAAAAAGAAGTTGTGTCTTTAACTCTTAAAGAGATTTTTGAAGATTCAAATATTGCTTTAAAACAGAATGAAATCATTGATATTATGATGAAGAAGGTGTCTTAATGAATGATTTAATAGCCAAAAGATACGCAAAAGCTATAACTTTAAGAGCAGATATTTCAGAATTTTATGATAATTTGTCTATTTTAAGCTCAGCTTTTGCCCTACCTAAATTTAAAAATATTATAGAATCAAATCAAATTCAAAAAGAAAAAAAATTAGAATTTGTTATTTCTTTAATAGAAAAAGCTAGTCCTAGTTTTAACAACTTTTTAAAACTATTAGCAGAAAATTCAAGACTTTCTTGCATTCCTCAAATTGCTAAAGAGCTTGAAAGACAAAAATCTTTTAAAGAAAATATTTTTTTAGGGACTGTTTACTCTAAAGAAGTATTAAGCGAAGATAATATCAAAGAGCTTGAAAATAGACTTAGTGCTAAGTTTGGTGTTAAAATTAAACTACAAAATAAAGCAGGTTTAAATGAAGGTGTGAAAATTTCACTAGAAGAATTAGGTTATGAAATTTCTTTTTCAATGAAAGCTCTTCAAAACAAGATGAGCGAATATATACTCAAAATTATTTAAGGAGAATGTGTAATGAAATTTAAAGCTGATGAAATCAGTTCTATCATAAAAGAAAGAATCGAAAATTTTGATTTAAATTTAGAGATTGAAGAAACAGGAAAAATTATTTCAGTAGCTGATGGTGTGGCTAAGGTTTATGGTCTTAAAAATATTATGGCCGGTGAAATGGTAGAATTTGACAATGGCGATAAAGGTATGGCATTAAACCTTGAAGAAAGTAGCGTGGGTATAGTTATACTTGGAAAAGGAGAAGGCTTAAAAGAAGGCACTTCTGTAAAACGCCTTAAAAAACTTCTTAAAGTTCCAGTAGGGGAAGCTCTTATTGGTCGTGTGGTGAATGCACTTGGTGAACCAATTGACGCTAAAGGTGTTATCAATAGTAATGAATTTAGATTTGTAGAAGAAAAAGCTAAAGGTATCATGGCTAGAAAAAGTGTACATGAACCTTTACATACAGGGATTAAAGCTATAGATGCATTGGTGCCAATTGGTCGTGGCCAAAGAGAGCTCATCATAGGCGATAGACAAACAGGTAAAACTACTGTAGCTGTAGATACTATCATTTCTCAAAAAGGACAAGGAGTAGTTTGTATTTATGTAGCTATAGGACAAAAGCAAAGTACAGTGGCTCAAGTTGTAAAAAGACTTGAAGAGCATGGAGCTATGGATTATACTATAGTTGTAAATGCGGGTGCTTCAGATCCAGCAGCACTTCAATACCTAGCACCTTACACAGGCGTAACTATGGGTGAGTTTTTTAGAGATAATGCAAAACACGCTTTAATTGTTTATGATGATTTGAGTAAGCATGCTGTGGCTTATCGTGAAATGTCTTTGATTTTACGCCGTCCTCCAGGTCGCGAGGCTTATCCTGGCGATGTTTTCTATCTTCACTCAAGACTTTTAGAAAGAGCTAGTAAATTAAATGATGAGTTAGGTGCGGGTTCTTTAACAGCTTTACCAATCATCGAAACTCAAGCGGGCGATGTTTCAGCTTATATTCCAACCAATGTTATTTCGATCACTGATGGACAAATTTTCTTAGAAACTGATTTATTTAACTCAGGAATTCGTCCAGCTATCAATGTGGGTCTATCGGTTTCTCGTGTGGGTGGTGCGGCTCAAATTAAAGCAACTAAACAAGTTTCAGGAACTCTAAGACTTGATCTTGCGCAATATAGAGAACTCCAAGCTTTTGCTCAATTTGCAAGTGATTTGGATGAGGCAAGTAGAAAACAACTAGAGCGCGGACAAAGAATGGTTGAATTGTTAAAACAACCTCCTTATTCTCCACTTAGTGTTGAAAAACAAGTGGTTTTAATTTTTGCGGGAACAAAAGGTTATTTGGATGATGTAGCTGTTTCAAAAATCAGAGAATTTGAAGATGGAATTTATCTATTTATAGAAGCAAAACATCCAGATCTTTTTGAGCAAATTCGTTCGAAAAAAGCTTTAGATGCAGAGTTAGAAGAGAAATTAGCTAAAGCAATAAACGAGTTTAAAGCAAACCATTTATAAGGTTCTTTTATGTCTAATTTAAAAGAAATTAAAAGAAAAATAAAAAGCGTCCATAATACGCAAAAAACAACCAATGCGATGAAGCTTGTTTCTACTGCCAAATTAAAAAAGGCAGAAGAAGCAGCAAAAAGATCTAGAGTTTATGCGCAAAAAATCGATGAGATTTTAAGTGAAATTTCTTTTCAAGTCAATAAGATTGTTCACAATGAAGAGGATTCAAGATTTGTTTTATTTCATAAGAAAAATCAAATCAAAAATGTAGATCTGATCTTTATAACAGCAGATAAAGGACTTTGTGGCGGTTTTAATATCAAAACCCTAAAGGCTGTAAGTGAACTTTTAAAAGAATATGAAGAAAAAAATATCAATGTTCGCTTAAGAGCTATTGGAAAAACAGGAATTGAGTATTTTAATTTTCAAAAAATAGAGCTTTTAGAAAAATATCTTGGCTTGAGCTCAAGTCCTGATTATGATAAAGCTTGCTCTGTTATTCAAGCTGCTGTAGATGATTATTTAAATGGAATAACAGATGAAGTTGTTCTAGTGCATAATGGATATAAAAATATGATCACACAAGAATTAAAAATTTCTCATCTAATCCCAGTAGAGCCAAAGCAAATCGAAGGAAACTCGAATTCGCTTTTAGAACTTGAACCTGAAGATACAGATCTCTTGGGAGATTTGATGAAAACATATTTTGAATACAATATGTATTATGCATTAATTGATTCTTTGGCTGCAGAACATAGTGCGAGAATGCAGGCTATGGATAATGCCACCAATAATGCAAAAGCTAGGGTTAAACAGCTTAATTTAGCTTACAATAAAGCAAGACAAGAATCTATCACTACTGAACTTATTGAAATTATCAGTGGTGTTGAGTCAATGAAATAGTAAAATTTTTAAGGAGAGTATAAATAATGCAAGGATTTATTTCACAAGTATTAGGTCCAGTTGTTGATGTAGATTTTAACGACTATTTGCCTCAAATTAATGAAGCCATTGTTGTAAATTTTGAAAGTGAAGGCAAAAAACAAAAACTTGTTTTAGAAGTAGCAGCACACTTGGGCGATAATAGAGTTAGAACTATTGCTATGGATATGACAGATGGCTTGGTAAGAGGACTTAAAGCAGAAGCTTTGGGTGCTCCTATTAGTGTTCCTGTGGGTGAAAAAGTTTTAGGAAGAATTTTTAATGTTACGGGAGATTTGATCGACGAGGGTGAAGAAGTTGCTTTTGATAAAAAATGGGCAATTCATAGAGATCCTCCTGCATTTGAAGATCAAAGTACAAAAAGTGAAATTTTTGAAACAGGGATTAAAGTTGTGGATTTGCTTGCTCCTTATGCAAAAGGTGGTAAAGTAGGGCTTTTTGGTGGTGCTGGCGTTGGTAAAACAGTTATTATTATGGAGCTTATTCACAATGTTGCATTTAAGCATAGCGGTTATTCAGTATTTGCGGGTGTTGGCGAGAGAACTCGTGAAGGAAATGACCTTTATAATGAGATGAAAGAAAGTAATGTTTTGGATAAAGTTGCCTTATGTTATGGACAAATGAATGAACCACCAGGGGCAAGAAACCGTATTGCTTTAACAGGTCTTACTATGGCTGAGTATTTTAGAGACGAAATGGGTCTTGATGTTTTGATGTTTATTGATAATATCTTTAGATTTTCACAATCAGGCTCTGAAATGTCTGCGCTTTTAGGAAGAATTCCTTCAGCTGTGGGTTATCAACCAACTCTAGCAAGTGAAATGGGTAAATTCCAAGAAAGAATCACTTCAACTAAAAAGGGATCAATTACTTCAGTTCAAGCAGTTTATGTTCCAGCAGATGACTTAACAGACCCTGCACCTGCGACTGTTTTTGCTCACTTAGATGCTACAACTGTTTTAAATAGATCTATTGCTGAAAAAGGTATTTATCCTGCGGTTGATCCACTTGACTCAACTTCAAGAATGCTTGATCCTCAAATTATTGGCGAAGAGCACTATAAAGTTGCGCGTGGTGTTCAATCTGTACTTCAAAAATATAAAGATTTGCAAGATATCATTGCAATTTTGGGTATGGATGAATTAAGCGAAGAAGATAAATTGATCGTTGAAAGAGCAAGAAAAATTGAAAAATTCTTATCACAACCATTCTTCGTTGCAGAAGTATTTACGGGTAGCCCTGGAAAATATATTTCTCTTGAGGAAACCATTGCAGGCTTTAAGGGAATTTTAGAAGGTAAATACGATCACTTGCCAGAAAATGCTTTCTATATGGTGGGTAATATTGACGAAGCTATTGCAAAAGCAGATAAACTGAAAGGTTAATTTATGGACAATTTAATCAGTTTTGAAATAGTTACACCTATGGGTGTGATTTATCAAGGGGAGGTAAAATCAGTTACCTTGCCAGGAAGTGAAGGAGAATTTGGAGTACTTAAAGGACATGCTGCTTTAGTTTCATCTTTAAAATCTGGTGTAATTGATATAGAAAAAGCTGATTTAAATCATGAATTAATCGCAATTGATGCAGGTCATGCTAAGGTAGATGAAGATAAGATCAGTGTTTTGGCTAAGGGCGCGGTTTGGATTTCAGGTTCTAGCGAAAGCGAAATCGAAAAAAATCTTGAAAGCGCTAAAGAATTAATCAAATCTATGAGTTCAGACAATACAGCTTTAGCTGCTACCTTTTCAAAGCTTGACAATGCAAAGGTTAGGTAGATGAATTTTGAAGCGATATTTCAGTTTTTTGGAAGTTCAAGCATAATTACTTATATAGTCTTAGCTTGGCTTTCCTTATATTTTATACTTTCTTTTTTTATACTTTTTTCAAGAATGACTTATTTGGCAGCTTGGAAAAATAAAGAAAAAGAAAGTTTAGAAGCTCTACTCTTGGGAGAAAAAGATTTGAGTAGAACGCGTTCTATTTTAAGAAAGTGCACAGATACTAGTTTATCACATCTTGAGATTTACAAAAATTTAGCAAGTCGTCGCGCATCCAATGGGCTTACTTGGCTTAGTATAGTAGCTTCAACCTCTCCATTTATAGGACTTTTTGGGACTGTTATTTCTATACTTGAGACTTTTGGTGGTTTAGGGACGCAAAATTCTTTAAGCATTATTGCACCTAAGATCAGTGAAGCTTTAGTTGCTACGGGTTGTGGTATTTTGGTTGCTATTCCTGCTTATACTTTTCATCTTATTATTAAAAGAAAGGCTTTTGAGCTCTTAAGTATAATTGATAGTGAGATTAAAGTTATTAGTTCTAACAAATAGGATTTAAGATATGCCATTTGACGATGAGAAGCCAGAGCTTAATATAACTCCTTTGGTTGATATCATGCTTGTTTTATTGGCTATTTTAATGGTAACAGCTCCAAGCATTACTTATGAAGAAAAAATCAATCTTCCTCAAGGAAGTCAAAAATCCACAAGTGCTCCTAGTGTTAAAAGCTTAATTGTTAGTATTAATGCTAAAAAAGAGATATTTTTAAATCAAGAAAAATATAGTTTTGTAAGCTTTGCAGATAATCTTGCGCAAAAAAAAGCACAATTTAATACCGACGAACCGGTATTTATTAGGGCTGATAAGAGTTTAAAATACGATGATGTTATTTTTGTTTTAAAAAGTATTAAAAATTTGGGCTTTAATAAAGTCGCCTTGCAAACAGAATAAGCTATGAAAGAATATGGTCTAGGCAAGATAAATTCATTTTTGCTTGCTGTTGCGGTTTATGTTTTTATTATAATTCTTATTTTTTTTAGACTCGTAACCCACATACAACCTGCAATCCAATATACGGATATCCAAGATAGTTTTATCGACATAGAGCTTATGGAACCCTCAAAAAAAGTCGTAAATGAGCAAAGCGCCCCTAAAGATATTCAAAAACCTGCCCAAGAGCTTGATATTGAAAAACTTTTTGCACAAACTACAAACAAAGCAGTAAAAACTGAAGATGTGGATCAAAAAGCCAGCAATTTTAATGAGCTTTTTGGTAGTATCAAAGAGATACAAGAAGAAAAAACTACTAAAATACAATCAAGCGCTAAATCAGAAACAACAAGCAGTTCAAAAACTCAAGCTTCAGAGCTTGTAAAGCAATTAAACGATAGTTTGCTTGAAGAAGAAAGTATCAATCAAGGCGAAAGTATTAAAAATCAAAAGACAGGGATTTATGATGAGTTTTTGGGAAAGGTGGTGCGCACCATCACCCAAAGATGGAGACAATATCATCCTAATAGTGAAAATATTTCAGTTAAGGTAAAAATTTTTATTGATGAAAATGGAAATTTTGGTTATACTTCAGTCGAAAAAAGCGGAAATTCTTTATACGACGCAAAAGTAGCCGAATTTTTAGAAAACCAAAAAGGTAAATTTATAGCCTATCCACCTCAAAATAAAAGCATAAGTATTACTATGAATTTAAAAGATGAGGCGCAAATTCAAAAATAATTGAGGAGTAAAAATGAAAAAAATTGTAACAGTATTTTTAATTTTTTTAGGAATACTTTGGGCAGAAGATCCTGTGATTGATGTCGTAAATTCTGGTGTAGTCTTACCAAAAATCATTGTTAAAGACAATTCGAATTTAAGTGATATTAATTTAAAGCGTAGTTTTTATAATATCATTGTAAATGACTTGAAAGTAAGTTCAAATTTTGAAGTTGTAAGTGATGCAAGTTCAGAAGCTGCAAATTACACTTTTGAATACGATTTGAGTAAAAATGGCAATGCTTTAAATTTGCATGTTAAGATCAAAGCAGGAGGCTTGGAAAAATCAAGTCAAACCTATGCTTTAAATGGTGTAGAGCAGTATCCTTTTTTGGCCCACAAAAGCGTAAAAGCTTCGGTAAATGCATTAGGACTTGCTCCTGTTGAATGGATGGATCATAAAATTTTAATTGCCAGAAATTCAAGCTCTAAAAAAAGTCAAATTATCATGGCTGATTATACTTTAACATATCAAAAAGTAATCATTGATGGAGGATTGAATTTATTTCCTAAATGGGGAAATAAAGAGCAAAGTATTTTTTACTATACCGCATACGATCATGATAGACCAACGCTTTATCGCTATGACTTAAGAACTAATAAAGCAAGTAAAATTTTAGCAAGTGGAGGTATGGTTGTAGCAAGCGATGTAAGTTTAGATGGTAGTAAGTTACTTGTGACTATGGCTCCAAAAGATCAACCTGATGTTTATTTGTATGATTTAAATTCTAAAAATTTAACTCAGCTTACGAATTATTCAGGCATAGATGTAAATGGAAACTTTATAGGCGTAGATGATAGTAAATTTGTTTTTGTTAGCGATCGCTTGGGTTATCCTAATATTTTTATACAAAATCTCAATAATGGATCTGCCGAACAAGCAGTTTTTCATGGTAAAAATAATTCTGCAGTTTCAACCTATAAAGATTTTTTAGTATATTCTAGTCGTGAGCCAAATCAAGTAGGTGTTTTTAATATTTATTTAATGTCAATCAATAGCACAGGTATTCGTCAATTTACCGCAAATGGAAAGAATTTATTTCCTAGATTTTCAAGTGATGGCGGTAGTATAGTTTTTATCAAATATCTCGGAGCACAGAGTGCTTTAGGTGTTATTCGTGTTAATGCAAACAAGACTTTTTATTTTCCATTAAAAGTTGGGAAAATTCAGTCTATTGATTGGTAAAAATTTGTAATTTTTGGTTAAATTTAATTAATTTTAGATATAATGCTAACAATTTATTAACTTTGAAAGGTCATAAATGAAAAAAATTCTTTTTAGTTCTATTGCAGCATTTGCATTGGTTATCAGTGGTTGTAGCACAAAAAGCACTAGCGTAAGCGGTGATACAAGTGTAGATTCTAATCGCGGAACAGGTGGTAGTGATGGTTGGGATATTGATTCAAAAATTTCTCAACTTAATAATACTTTAGGAAAAGTATATTTTGATTTTGATAAATTTAATATCCGCCCAGATATGCAAAATGTTGTTAATACAAATGCTAATATCTTCAACAATGAAGTAAGCGGCGTAAGCATTACTGTTGAAGGTAATTGCGATGAGTGGGGAACAGATGAGTATAATCAAGCTTTAGGTTTAAAAAGAGCAAAAGCAGTTAAAGAAGCTTTAATTGCTCAAGGTGTAAATTCTGACAGAATTGCTGTTAAAAGCTATGGTGAAACAAATCCAGTATGCACAGAAAAAACAAAAGCTTGCGATGCTCAAAATCGTCGTGCAGAATTTAAACTATCAAGATAATTGATGAAAAAAATATTTTCAGTAGCTCTTATCGGAGCTACTTTACTTTATGCAGAAAGCTCTGCTTTTGGTGCAGGAGATTTAACCAGTAATTCCCCCTATGGTTTAACATCAAGTGAAAAATTACTCAAGGAAAAATTAGATACTTTAAGCAATAATAATGTTCAAGCAAATTCTAGAATTAATGAGATTGAACAAAGAGTTGAAGGATTGCAAAGTACTTTAGAGGGTATAAATTCGCAGTATGCCAAATCCAATTCTAGATTAACGCAACTTGAAACCCGTTTTGAAGCTATGGAAAATAATTTAAGCACAGAACTTCAAAATTTAAAAGCTTATGTTGAAGAAAGTAGAAAAATTCAAGATGCTAACAATAAGCAAATTAAGAAAATTTTAACCGAATTAAGTTCTTTGGTTGATTCTATTAACGCAAATTATGTGTCTAAAGATGACTTAAATAGTACGAATTTAAGT
This sequence comes from Campylobacter sp. 110, assembly GCF_002383965.1. Classification (NCBI taxonomy): domain Bacteria; kingdom Pseudomonadati; phylum Campylobacterota; class Epsilonproteobacteria; order Campylobacterales; family Campylobacteraceae; genus Campylobacter; species Campylobacter sp. 110. The sequence continues at coordinate 106,778 of NZ_NXBD01000042.1, forward strand.
ATCAAAAATACAGTTGTTGTACCTCTATCGATCGATGATAAAAACATAACTTCTAGCGATGAAAACAATGCCAGTGTTGCTCCAGTGCAAGAAAAAGAAGTTAAACAAATAGATGATTCTTGGAAAAAGAAAAAAAATAACGAAATTTTAGACTTGGCTATCAAAGATTTAAATAATAATTCTTATGAGAATAGCAAAATTAAGTTAAACTATCTCATATCAAAACAATACAAACCTGCAAGGGCAAATTTTTGGTTAGGAGAAATCGAGTATAAGCAAAAGAAATACAATAATGCTATTGCTTATTATAAAAAAAGCTCTGCTTTGAGCACCAAAGGGGATTATTTTCCAAAGCTTTTATATCACACGGCGATTTCTCTTGATAAGATAGGAGATCCAAAAACAGCTAATGGGTTTTATAAGGTTTTAAAGACAAATTATCCTAATTCACCGGAAGCAAAAGCTTCCCCCGATAGAAAATAATATCAAGGAGAAAAAATGGCTATAGAAAAAAATAGCGTAGTTTCAATGTTTTATGAACTAAAAGATGCAAATACAAATGAAGTTTTAGAATCAAATTTATATGCTCAACCGATTTCTTTTATCTTAGGCAAAGGGCAAATTTTAGAAGCTTTAGAAGAAGAAGTGATGAAGCTTGATTGCCCTAGTAATGCTGATGTCGTAGTTAAGAAAGAAAAAGGTTTAGGCGAATACGATGAAAATGCGGTGCAAGTTTTACCAAAAGAGCAATTTGCAGGCATTGATTTAAAAATAGGTATGGAGCTTTTTGGCGAGGGTGAAAACGGAGAAACCGTTCGCGTAACTGTTAAAAAAATCAGTGATAATGATGTAACTATTGATTACAATCATCCTTATGCAGGTCGTGATTTGCTTTTTTCTTTAAATATAGTAGATGCCAGAGCAGCAAGTGAAGATGAGCTTCTTACAGGCATTATAGCAGGAAGCCATAGTTGTGGTTGTGGAAGCGGACATGGGCATGGACATGATCATCACGGACATGGCGGTGGCGGATGCTGCGGTGGCGGTGGCGGCGGATGTGGTTGCCACTAAGATGAATGCTGTATTTATTTTTCCAGGTCAAGGCTCTCAAAGTCTTGGCATGGGTAAAGATTTTTATGAAAACTCCAAAACCGCAAAAGAACTTCTAGAAAATGCCAGCGATTTTTGTAAAATTGATTTTAAAAATTTATTGTTTAACGAAAATGATGATTTAAACAAAAGTGAATTTACACAACCTGCTATACTCTTAAATTCTTTAATGGCTTATAGTGCTTTGAGTGAATTAAAACCTGATATTAAGGCTAAATTTGCTTTGGGTCATTCTTTAGGTGAATTTTCAGCTTTGGCGATCAATGGTGCTTTTAGCTTTTTAGAAGCAACTATGCTTGTGCATAAAAGAGGACTTTTTATGCAAGAAGATTGTGCAAAAGTTGAAGCGGGTATGATGGTAATTTTAGGGCTTGATGATAAAAAAGTGGAAGAGCTTTGTCAAAAAGCTAGAGATGAGGATAAAAAAATTTTTGCAGCTAATTATAACTGCGATGGACAAATCGTTGTGGCAGGTTTAAAACCTGATTTAGCAAGTTATGAAAGTGTATTTAAAGAAGCAGGAGCTAAAAGAGCTATGCTTTTAAATATGAACGTGGCAAGTCATTGTCCTCTTTTGGAAAATGCTTCAGCTAAGCTTTGTGTGGAGCTTGAAAAGGTGTTAAAACCAAATTTTAAAGCCGTAATTTCTAATGCAAATGCCAAAATTTATACAAGCAAAGAAGAAGCCATTGAGCTTTTAAAAGCACAACTTATCTCACCTGTGCTTTATAAACAAAGCATTAAGGCATGTGAAAATGAAGTAGATTATTTCATAGAATTTGGTGCAAGCGTGCTTAAGGGTTTGAATAAAAAAATCACTTCAAAAGAAACTTATGCTTTAACAAATATGAATGATATTGATGAATTTTTAAAGGTTATATGATGAAAATAGCAATTTTAGGAGCCATGAGTGAAGAAATCACTCCTTTGCTTGAAACACTTAAAGATTATACAAAAATAGAACACGCTAATAATACTTATTATTTTGCAAAGTATAAAAATCATGAACTTGTTTTAGCGTATTCTAAAATCGGCAAGGTAAATTCTACTCTTAGTGCTAGTGTGATGATAGAAAAATTTGGTGCACAAGCTTTGCTTTTTACAGGAGTTGCAGGTGCTTTTAATCCTGAACTTGAAATTGGTGATTTGCTTTATGCAACAAAATTAGCTCAATACGATCTTGATATTACCGCTTTTGGGCATCCTTTGGGTTTTGTTCCAGGTAATGAAATTTTTATCAAAACCGATGAGAAATTAAACAATCTTGCTTTAGAAGTTGCTAAGGAATTAAATATCAAACTGCGTGCAGGCATTATTGCAACGGGTGATGAGTTTATTTGCGATGAAGCAAAAAAAGCAAAAATCAGAGAAATTTTCAATGCTGATGCTTGTGAAATGGAAGGCGCAAGTGTGGCTTTGGTTTGTGATGCCTTAAAGGTGCCTTGTTTTATCTTAAGAGCTATGAGTGATAAAGCAGGGGAAAAGGCTGAATTTGATTTTGATGAATTTGTGATCAATTCAGCTAAAATTTCAGCCAATTTTGTGCTTAAAATGTGTGAGAAATTATGATAAATCTTAGCAAAAAACTCATACGCCAAGTTGCACAAGCTAATGCTAAATTTGGACTTATTAAAGATGGAGATAGGGTTCTTTTAGGGCTTAGCGGCGGGAAAGATTCTTTGGCTTTAGCCCATCTTTTAAATCGTATGCAAGCTCACGCTCCTTTTAAATTTGAATTTGAAGCGGTAACTTTGAGTTATGGCATGGGCGAGGATTATTCTCATCTTCATGCACATTGTGAAGAACACGGCATTAAACATAGCGTGCTTGATTCAAATATTTATGAAGTTTCAGGCGATACTATAAGAGAAAATTCAAGTTTTTGTAGTTATTTTTCGAGAATGCGTCGTGGAGCTTTATATACTTACGCTCTTGAAAAAGGTTTTAACAAGCTTGCTATAGCCCATCATTTAGATGATGCAGCAGAAAGCTTTTTTATGAATTTTATTCATAATGGAGCTTTAAGAACCTTAGCGCCTATTTATCAAAGCAAACGCGGTATAACTGTGATACGCCCTTTGATTTTTGTGCGTGAAAGACAGCTTAGGGATAATGCTACGCAAAATGAACTTAGCGTGATAGGAAATGAATTTTGTCCTGGTATGAAACTCAGTGAAAAAAATGTAAAATTTCCACACGCTAGAGAAGAAGCTAAACAGCTTTTAGCAAATTTAGAAAAAGATCATCCTAAGCTTTTTACAAGCTTAAAAACTGCTTTTGCAAATTTACACACAGAAAGTTTTTGGCTAGAAAGGACAAAAATATGAAAAAAGCTTTTGTTTTAGTGGATTATCAAAATGATTTTATTGATGGAAGTTTAGGTTTTGATAAGGCTTTAAAGATCAAAGAAAATATTCTTAAAGCCTTAAATCAAATCGATTTTAATAACACGCATTTGCTTTTAACCTATGATACACACGATGAACATTATCTACAAAGCAAAGAAGGTTTAAATTTACCTGTAAAACATTGCATTAAAGAGAGTTTAGGTTGGCAAATGCCAAAGGAATTTGAACCTTTTTTACAAAAAGCTCATAAAATTTTTTATAAAAATACTTTTGGTAGCTTAGAATTAGCTAATTTCATACAAAAAAGCGATTATGAAGAACTTCATTTTGCAGGGCTTGTTTCTCATATTTGTGTGTTTTGTAATATCATTTTAGGTTTTGGTGCTAAGCCTAATGCAAGGATAATTTTACACCAAAATTTAAGTGCAAGTTTTGATGAAAATTTAGAAAAATCCGCTTTTGATATACTTAGGGCTTATGGCATTGAAATACTTTAATGCAAGGCTTTATACTTCATACACAAAAAGTTAAAGATGAGGATTTGATCGTTTATATTTTAAGTCCTAAAGAGCTTGTTAAGGCGTATCGTTTTTATGGGCTTAGACATTCTAGTATTTTAAATGGTTATAAAATTGATTTTGCTTTAGATGAAAATCCCAGCTTTTTGCCAAGACTTAAGGATGTTTTGCATTTGGGTTTTGTATGGATTATGGATCGTGAAAAAATGCTGATTTGGCAGGAATTTATCCGTCTTTTGTATCATCATTTAAAAGATGCTCAAGTGCTTGAAAGTTTTTATTTTGAACTTTTAGATGAGTGTGTAAAGCGTTTTGAAAAGCAAAATCCCAAACGCGTGATTGTGGATGCTTATCTTAAGATTTTAGAATTTGAGGGAAGACTCCATCAAGAATTTAGATGTTTTGCTTGTGATGAAAGCATAGAAAATCCCATCACTTTAATCCGTGCTTTTTTACCTTCGCATCATACCTGTGCTTTGGGTTATGTATTTGAAAAGCGGAAATTAAAAAATTTTTATGAAAGTAAAAATTGTGCGATTTTTGATGATGAAGAAATAGAAAATTTATATCATTTGATTAAGGAAGGTTTATGATATTAAGTGATGAAAAATGTGATTTTTTAGAATCTATAGCAAGTTTTTTAAGTCCTAAAGATGTGGAGCTTGTCTTTGTGGATAGTAAGGAAATGCAAGAGATTAATTTAGAGCAAAGAAAGCAAGATAAAATCACCGATGTGCTTTCTTTTCCGCTCGAAAATATCGATGAGAGCTTGCCTTTGGGTTCTGTTGTGATTAATATAGATTTGGCAAAACAGAAAGCTAAAGAGTTAGGACATAGTTTTGAAGAGGAAGTAAGCTTGCTTTTTATCCATGCCATGCTTCATTTGCTTGGATTTGATCATGAGGTAGATAATGGAGAAATGAGAGAAAAAGAAAAAGAGCTTATAGAACACTTTAATTTGCCCAAAAGTTTGATTATAAGGACTTTGGAAGATTAAGTAAGATTTTTTTCATTGTCAATCCTTACATTTTAAATAATCAGCTCAAGTTAATTTTAAAATTTAATCCTTGATATTGAAAAGTTTATTATTCTAAATAAAGTATTTTAAAATCTTTAAATATTTTTACTTGCTTAATATAATTTAAGATAAAAATGAAAATTTATTACAACAAGGAAACAAACCGAGAATAAAATTTTAAGTATTTAAAGAAAATTCACTTAACTTTCAAAGCAAGATTAAACTTTTGCTAGAATAAGTCGATAGTAGCTTTAAAGAACTTACAAAAAGAATTTATGAAAGGATTTTCAATGAAAAAGATTTTTGCTTTATTAGCTTTAACTTCTTTACTGACTAGTTCTGTTTTTGCTGAGGATTTTTTAGCTAAAGTTAGCAATGGTGTTTTAAGTGATAATTCTCAAGGGGTTAAAGCTCTTAATTTAGATGAGATGAAACAAGTTAAGGGTGGGTATGTTTTTGGGGATTATAAAATTTTTAAAGACAGACGCAATTTAACCTCAGAAGTTTATGCTATTGTAGATTTTACGCAATATGAACTCGAAAATCTTAACAAAGGTTTGTGCGGTGCAGGAGAAGATAAATGTCAAAATCCTAGTAGAGACAGATTATTTGCTTGGTTGCAAGTCAGTGCGAATTCCCCTGCTGATTATCGTCCTGTATATAAGGTAAAAAGACAAATTAAATATTCAAATTTAGGACAACCTTATGTTTTATTTACTTATGGGGTTGCTGTTTATGATAGAAAAAATGGTCAAATTTATCAGTATAATTCCTCTCCTATGTTAAATAACAATAGAATTATAAGAGAATTCGCCCATCAATATAAGAGCGTGATAGAAGATGCTATGGGTGGTTGGAATCCAAGATTGTTTTAATAAAATATTATAAAAAAAGGGTTTTCTATGGTAAATTTTGATACTCAATATACAAATATTAATCATCTAAGCAATAACATGAATAATAAAAAAGTTGTATCTAAAAATGAAGATACTTATTTTAATTCCGTAATAAAAAAATTTAATTTCTCTGAAAAAACCAAAGAAGAACAAGGGTATAATGGATCTCCTGATGTAAAAGAAGTAGAAAACTCTTTATATAAAAGATATATGGAAGATAAACTAAGCAAGGATGAAATAAAAATACTTAATGAATTTGGCACAGACTATCTTGTAGAAGGCGTAGATTTGACCGCACTTCATAGACGAAAAGTTGATCTTTTAAAAACTCTTACAAGTATGAATGAATTTGAGAAAATATGGGGTGCTGAAAGGGCGCAAAGAGAAAAACAATTTTTTAATGAACTTGGTAAGCCACTTACTCAAGAAGATATAGATAGGTTCTTAGCTAATAAAAACAATCAAAAAGAAGACAAAAAAACTTTCAAACCTATACAGGCAGAAAGTAAAAACAAAGAAACTTATAAAGATGATAATACAAGAAATGATCTTGTAAAAAAACTATTAGAAGGTAAATTTAGCACAAGTAAAGAATTAGAACTTCTTTTTGGTATGAAATTTAGCGATGATGATGCAGGAGAATTTAATAAAATCCTTTCTTTAAATTCTGCACCAAAAAGTATAGATATTAAAGCTTAAGATTTTTTAAATTATAAAAATCAAGTTAAACTAAAAAATTCTTCTATTTTTTTTCGCATTTCTTCGACATTGTCGATACGATTAACGGTATCTCTAAAGGCTGAAGCGTCTTTGTGTCCTTTAGAATACTCGTGTAAATGCTTGCGAAATATACTTACGCCTTGATCTTTGTAGTGTTTTATCATTTCATCAAAATGAGTGAGTATGATTTCTTTTTTGAGTTTTTCATCTACACTTTTACCGCCTTTGATTTCATAAAATATCCAAGGATTTCCTACGCTTGCACGCCCTATCATGAGTCCATCACATTTTGTGATTTTATAAACTTCTTTAGCGTTTTGTGCGTTAATATCGCCATTTGCAATCACAGGAATTTTCACGCTTGCTTTAGCATTGGCAATGGATTCATAATCGGCTTTTCCGCTATAAAGCTGTTTTCTTGTGCGTCCATGAATACTTACAAAATCCACCCCCAAGCTTTCGCAAATTTTAGCCATTTTTTCAGGATATTTTTCATTAAATCCTAGTCGAAATTTCACACTTGTAAGGCTTTTTTTATTGTTTTCTTTAATCACTCCCACAAGGCTTTTAAAAAGCTCTAAATTTTCTAGCAGAGCACTTCCTGCACATTGTTTGACGACTTTATTTACAGGACAGCCACAATTAAAGTCAATGCCATCTACAAAATCCATTTCATTAAGCATTTGAACTGCTTTTTTAAGCACTTCTTTATCACCCCCTGCAATTTGGACTATATAAGGGTTTTCAAGTTCGGCTCTTTCTAGCATATGTAAGGTTTTAGAGCTTTCATAGACCAAAGCATTAGAGCTTATCATTTCACTTATGGTAATATCAGCACCAAATTTTTTTACCACATTGCGAAAAGGCAGGTCCGAAAAACCCGCCATAGGAGCTAAAAATAAAGGCTTTTTGCTAAAATCTATCATTGTATAAGCTGATTTAAATCGATTTTGATATTTTTTTCACGCAAGGCTAAAAAGGCTTTAAAATCATTGAATTTTTTATCATCATTATGAATTTGCTCTCTGAGTTCATCTAAAAGTCCAAATTCAGCCAAAAGATATAAATACGCTCTTAAAGCTTCACCTTTTTCATTTTTGATTTTGTTAAAAATTCCTATAAGTGCATCAGGATTTAAAAGCTTGATGCTTAGTTTTGCTATATCAAGATAGTCTTTTTCACTAAGGATATTGTGAGAAAGTAAAACTTCATATTCGGCAGTATTAAGTTCTAAATTTCCTTCTTTAAAACGCTTGATGAGTGTAAGGATATGACAAGGTTTTTTTGCGATTTTGATATTTTTAATTTGTTCATAAGTTCCTTTTTTTATCAAGCTTTCAAAAGCTAGATCTTGGAATTCGTCTTGAGTTTGACTAAGGTTTTTGATTTTAGAATAAGCATAATTTATATCATTTTTGATATGATTTTTTTCATTTTCTAAAAATAAAATATTATTATTCTCGAGTTTAAATTTGTTAAGATTGAAGTATTCTTCTTTTTTAATACCATCTATAAGATCTAAAATTTCATTGATTTTGTTTGCATTAGGGATTTTCTCATGTGTTTTTAGGGTTTTAGCTAGCTGTGCTACTTGTCTAAATTCCTTTGTTTGAAAGCTGATATTTGATTCTTTTTCCAAAAGAAGGTCGCGGGTAAAATTTTCAAATTTGGTAGAATCTTTGAAAAAATGCTTAAATTTTAAAGTGAGTAAAAAATAATAAAAACCCATATGAATGATGGCAAAAAACACTAAAGGTATCAAAGGCAAAATAAGCCATATCATTATAGGCAGTTCAAAACTATATGCATTGAAATTTAAAGTATAATTTCCTAATTCTAAATACCAAGCAAGAGCAAATATAAGAGCTATATAAATAAAGCTTGCTATAAAAAATAATCTAATTCTCATAACTCTCCTTTTTCTAAATTTTCACGGCATACGATGCAGTATTTTGCATGAGGTTTGATTTTAAGTCTTTCTATGGCGATTTCTTCATCGCAAGATTCACATACTCCATAAGTGCCATCTTTGATTTTTTCTAAAGAATCTTCTATTTCTTCTAATTCTTGTTTTAAATTAGCACTGATAGCAAAATCAATTTGCGATCCTGTTTCAATAACAGAAAAATCCACACTATCGCTTGGGACGCTATTATGTAAGGCTTCAATTTCTTTAGAATTGCTTTGCAAATTTTCCAATATAGTTTTTTTTCTATTTTCTAAGATAGTTTTAAAAACTTGTATTTCATTCTTTTTCATTGTTTAACCTTTTATTTGTGATAAGGATGATTTGAGTTGATACAAAAAGCACGATAAATTTGTTCTAAAAGTAAGATTTTTACAAATTGATGTGCTAAGGTGAGTTTGCTTAATGAAAGTCTAAAATCTAAGCTCTGGCTGAATTCATCCCTTAAGCCGTAAGCACCACCTATAAAAAAATTTAAATTATTTTTATCCGCTATGAGTCTTGCAAATTCTACGCTTGTAAGCTCCTTGCCTCTTTCATCAAGAACTATGCAAAAGCCTTTTGTATAAGGAGCAAATGCCTCTTCATAGCTTAATTTAGCAGCTTGTGTATTTAAATTTTGCGCAGCAGCTATTTTTTTATTAAAGAGATTGTGCTCTTTAAGATCTGCAAATTTGGAGATAAGTTTTGTATATTTCTCACCCCAAATTTTAAATTCATCGTTTTTTTGTATGTGAAAAATATTAACTTGCAAGTTATTTTCCGCAAAAGAATTTAAGAGTATCGCTAAGGTATTTTTTCATATCCGAACGCTCTACTATCGCATCTATGAGTCCATGCTCGAGTAGAAATTCGGCTTTTTGGAAGCCTTCAGGTAAATCTGCACCTATGGTTTGTTTAATCACTCTTGCTCCTGCAAAACCTACTAAAGCACCTGGTTCAGCGATGATTAAATCCCCAAGCCAAGCAAAAGAAGCACTCACGCCTCCCATAGTAGGATCGGTTAATACGCTGATATAAGGGAGTTTTTCTTTGCTTAAAAGTTTTAAAGCAGCGCTTGTTTTACTCATTTGCATCAAAGAATAAGTACTTTCTTGCATTCTAGCTCCACCGCTTGCACTTACGATAACAACAGGAGTTTTATCTGTGATAGCTCTTTGGATTGCCCTAACGATTTTTTCGCCTTCTACAGAGCCTAAAGATCCTCCCATGAAAGAAAAATCAAACACCACAAGCTGAATTTTAAGTCCATCTATAAGACATTCTCCGCTAATGACTGCAGACTTTCTACCGGTTTTACTTTCGCCTTCGCTCAAGCGTTTTTTGTAAGACTTGCTGTCAACAAATTTGAGCGGATCTATGGCTTCTAAATTTGCATCATACTCAACAAAGGTATTTTCATCACTTAAAAGCTTGATTCTATCCATAGGAGAAATTCTCATATGATAAGAGCATTTAGGGCATACATTAAAACAAGATTCTATTTCTTTATAATACATTAAAGCATGGCAACTCTGGCATTTTACCCAATGATTTGGAGCCTCTTTGGTGCTAGGTTGTTGTCTTCTGATTTTTGAAAAAATATCTGCAAAATTCATAATAATTCACCTAATTATTTTAAAAATTCCAAGATTATATCAAAAATTTTCTTGTCTTGGCTTAGGAGAAGGAAATTTTCATTTTTTTCTATATATAAATTTTGATGAATTGTTAAAGCAGCTACTGTATCAAAAATTCGTGTTTTTCCAAGAATTAATACAAAACTAAAATACGAAGTATAAGCGAGACTTAAGGCTGTTGCACCCAAAGAGCGAAATTTTAATTGATTTTTTGTTAAAAAATCGAGAAGTTCTGGATAAAGTGAAATTTTTTCAACTATACCTATTTTAGGAAATAGATTAGGTGTTAAGGGTGAGTATTTTGGATCCGAAAGATTAGATTTAAAAGCTTGATTGTTATTAAAAGCAAAAATTTCTTGACTGACAAGATTGCAAACAAAAGCACTTTTTGCCTGATCTTTTTCCATAAGAGCTATAGAAGTTCCATAAAATGGTATTTTAGAAACAAAATTTGAACTTCCATCCAAAGGATCAAGAATCATTTGTTTTGGGCTAGCTTTTCCGATCAATCCGCTTTCTTCAGAAAAAATTTGTCCAAAACAACTAAGATATTTTATGAAAATTTGTTCACATTTTAAGTCAAGCTCATAGCCTTGATTTTTATCATAGCTTAATTTAGAGCAAAGTCTAAGATCATTTTGTGGGATATTGTTTAGATACTTGCGTATTTGCAAATTTGCTTTTAGGCAAGCATCTAGAAATTGTTTCATTAAAAGCGTGTTCCTAGGTTAAATTCAAAAGTATTGGTATCATCACCTTTTTTATCGTTGAGTGGTTTAGCAAATACAAGTTGCAATGGCCCAATAGGAGTGATCCATTCTATACCTAAACCTGTACTCATTCTTTGAATTTCATCAAGATTTTTATTTCCTATCATCCCATAATCAAAAAATACACTACCGCGAAGTTTAATTCTATCGATTAAAGGAAAGCTAAGCTCTACAGAATTTGCAAAAGCTATAGTTCCACCCACTTCATCTCCCCATTCATTTTTAGGGCTTACAGTTCTACTTTCAAAACCTCGAAGGGAGCGAATACCACCTAAATAGATTCTTTGATTGATTGGAAGATAGCCCTCATTCCAAACTTTATAAAAACTTGCTTTATAACGATAAATAAGATCATAACCTATATAATCTTGCAAACCTTGATAAAAGTTAAATTTTGAACTCGATGAAAGGAATTCTTGATCTCCTCCAAGTCCTGCATATTCTAAGCTTGTTGAAGCGATAATACCTTTTCTTGGCAGATAATAATCATCGGTGTTGTTAAAGGTGATAGCAGGAGTGATAGAGCTTTTTATAGTTTTGCCAAGCTCATAACCTGTTCTTAAAAGCGTTGGGCTTAGATGATAGATATCGCTTTGCTCAAGATTGTAAGTTAGACTTACATTATAATATCTTGCAAATTGACGACCTAGGGTGATATCAAAACCGTAATTTTTTTCAGAGTAATTATCCCATTCATAATCATTAGAATAAAGCGTTCCGCCCAAGCTGTATTGACTATCAAGAATGCGTGGATTTATAAGACTGATTCTCCCTGATAGGGTATCATCACTTTTATCTACACTCACAGAACTTTTAATACCTGAACCAAAAATATTGGTATCTGATAATGAAGCATTGAGTAACAAACCATCGCTTGAACCATAACCAATGCCTCCTGAAATAGCACCCGTAGAAGCTTCTTTAACATTGACGATTAAATCTATATGTGTATCATCTACTTTTTCTTCTTTAATTTCTACATCATCAAAATAAGAAGTTCTTCTTAAAGCATTTGTAGATTCACTTAAATCGGTGCGATTGTATAAATTTCCTTCGGTGATATAAAGTTCGCGACGTACTACTCTATCGACCGTGCGAGAATTTCCAGAAATGATAACATTTCTTATATAGACTTTATCGTGAGGAATGACCTTAAATACAACGCTAGCTTCTTGGGTTTGATCATTTTTTTGAATATCAGGATAAACCTCTGCAAAAGCATAGCCTAAATCAGCACTTTGTGTTTCTATGGTTTTTACATCTTTGCGAATGTCTTCTATATTGATAAGTTTGCCTTGGGTTGAGCGTAGGTTTTTTACATTTTGCATATTTTCTTCCTCGCTAAATAAAGGATTTTCTATACTTACACTCTCAATTTTATAAGGCTTGCCTTCTTTGATAAAATAAGTCAGATTGGCCTGATAAGTATCGGTATAGGTTTTAAGATAAGGCGAGGATACTTGTACATCAAGATATCCTTTTTTCATGTACTCATCGCTGATTCTTGCGCTATCATTGCTTAATTCAAAAATTTTGAGTTTTCCATCATTTCTTCCCCATATCCAGCCCATAAATTCTTTTTCTTTATTGACTATAGCAGGTTCAATATCTGAATACGAAAATTTCTCTGCCCCGCTTAAATTGACATTATTAATGATGATATTTTCTCCACGATTGACTATAAATTCAAGCTCTAGTCCTTCGGTATTTTCTAGAGTTTTTTTTCTATATTCTACTATGGTGTCAAAATAGCTTTTAGCTTCATAGTAAGCCTTGATGCGTTCACTTGCTTCTTTAGCGCTTGCTTCATCAAATAAAGTTCCTCTTTTTATACCCAAAATACTCTCTACTTGTTTTCTATCATTAGATGCAATTCCTGTAATGCTTATTTTAGCTATGCTTGGTTTTTCTGTGACAATGATATTTAAAATACCATTATTTTCTTCTACGGCAATATTTTCGAAATAATTTTGTTTATAAAGGTTAAGTATGGCGGTATTGATTTTATCAAGATTTATTGTTTCGCCGATTTTTAATCCTGTAAGATTTAAAGCACTTGCATTTGAAAGATGATTTAATCCGCTAAATTTAATTTCTTTAATTGCTGCTGCATTGCTTAGTGCAACTAAGGCACAAATGCTGATGATTTTTTTCATTTATTTTTACCTAAAGCTTTATTAAAAATTTGTATAATAGCAGAAAAAATTTAACAAAGGGATTGAGATAATATTATGAAAGTAGCAATTATAGGGCTTGGATTGATAGGGGGTTCTTTAGGACTTTGTTTAAAGGAAAATAAATTAATTTCTTGTGTGTATGGTTTAGATTCAAGCAAGGAAAATGAGCAAGATGCTTTAAATTTAGGACTTGTTCATGAGCTTATAGAATTTGAAAATTTGCATTTGTGCGATATGATTTTTATCGCAACGCCTGTAAATGCTATCATAGAGATTTTACAAAAATTAGTAAATTTGCCTTCAAATATAACTATTATAGAGCTTGGAAGTACAAAAAGAAAAATCATAGAAAAATTGCCTGCAAAACTTATTAAGCAAACTCTTTTTGCCCATCCTATGGCAGGAACTGAAAACAGCGGCCCAAAAGCGGCTTTTAAAGAGCTTTATAAGGATGCTGTTTGCGTGTTGTGTGATAGTGAAGTGGCTGATGATTTGCACCAAAAAAGAGCAGTAGAAATTTTTTCGCATTTGGGTATGAGGATTGTTTTTATGGATAGTAAAGCTCATGATCATCATGCTGCTATTATTTCGCATTTGCCGCATGTGATTAGTTTTTCTTTAGCAAATTTTGTGATGAAAGAAGAGGATAAAAGAAATATCGTTCATTTAGCGGGTGGTTCTTTTAAGGGTATGAGTAGGATTGCTAAATCATCTCCTATTATGTGGGGGAGTATTTTTGAACAAAACAAAGATAATGTTTTAAGTTCTATTGAATTTTTTCAAAAAGAATTAGAGAGATGTAAACAAATGATACAATTAGACAAAAACGATGAATTAAGAGAATGGATGAAACAGGCTAATACCCTAAGAGAAATTTTATAAATTTGCTAGATATTTACTGAAAATATAATAGAATTTATATTAAAAGCAACAAAAACATTGAAAATTTTTAAGGAAGGTTATGGCAAAAAGAAAAGGCAAAACTTATTTATCTGTTTTAATTTTAGTTTTAATAGCAATTTTGATTTTTTTTATTTCAAGATTAAGTATTTTTGAAAAAAATCCTCCTCAAATTTTAATGCCAGATGTTGTATATACTGATCTTAAAAAACCTATTTTAGTGCATGTTAAAGATGATGAAAGTTCTATCAAAAACGTACAAATTATATTGCATAAAGACGACAATACTAGTGCAATGGTTATAGCAGATGAAAAGATTTCTAATTTAAAAGATATTACCTTACAAGTTGCTTTGCCAAAATTTGGTTACAAAGAAAATGTAAAATCTTTTGTTTTGGAGGTGATAGCTAAAGATTCTAGTTTTTGGAATTTTTTTAGTGGCAATGAAGCAAGAAAACAAATTGCGGTATTAGTAGATAATACGGCTCCAAAAATCAATATCATAAGCAATTCTTACCAAATCGAGCAAGGTGGTGCTGGGGCAGTTGTTTTTAAGGCTGATGATGCTAATTTAGATAAGGTATATATAGAAACAAATAAAGGTAAAATCTTTAAAGCCACACCTTATGTAAAAGAAGGATATTATGCGGCTTTGATTGCTTGGGATGCAAGAGATGAGGAATTTCGTGCATTTGTTATCGCTACGGATAAAGCGGGCAATATTTCAAAAGAACGTATAAGGTATTATTTTGTTAATCGTAAATATCGTGTTTCAAATATCAATCTAACGGATAAATTTTTAGATGGAAAGATTGAGAATTTAGCAAATCAGTACGCTCCAAAAGATAATAATCTCAATCGTTATGAAAAATTTAAGTTTGTCAATGAAACTTTAAGAAATAGCAATGAAAAACTTATCCATGAAATCACTTCAAAAGTACCTGAGGAAAAAATTGATAATTTTGATTTGAATTTATTTTTACCTCTTAAAAATGGTATGAAAGTAGCGGATTTTGCTGATCATAGGTATTATTCTTACAATGGACAATTTGTAAGCGATTCTTATCATATGGGTATAGATTTAGCAAGCGTGGCAGAAGCTCCTATCATAAGTAATAACGCAGGCAAGGTTGTTTTTGCTGCTGAAAATGGAATTTATGGTTTAAATTTAATTGTTTATCATGGTTTTGGAGTATATAGTCTTTATGGGCACTGTTCTTCTAAAAATGTTGATTTAGATGAAATGATTAATAAACAAAGCATTATAGGCAAAACAGGAACAAGTGGTTTAGCCTTAGGCGATCATTTGCATTTTGGAGTTTTGGTTCAAGGGGTTGAAACGCGTCCTGAACAATGGCAAGATAAAAAATGGATAGAAAATAATATTTACAATGTTTTAAATGATGGTAAAAAGATAATTTTAGGAAAAAATTAATGAAACAATTAACTTTAGCAAAAGCTGTAAAAGGCGTGGGTATAGGGCTTCATAAAGGAGAGCCTATAGAGATTACCCTAGAGCCTTTAGAAGCAAATAGTGGTATAGTTTTTTTTAGAAGCGATTTAAATGCTACTTATAAGGCAAGTCCTGAAAATGTTATCAATACCCAAATGGCAACGGTTTTGGGCGATGAAAGGGGATTTATTTCTACCATAGAGCATTTAATGAGTGCAATCAATGCTTATGGAATCGATAATGTCCGCATTGTTTTAAATGCTAATGAGGCACCGGTGATGGACGGTTCAAGCATTAGCTTTTGTATGATGCTTGATGAAGCAGGGGTTAAAGAGCTTGATGCACCTAAAAAAATTATGGTGATTAAAAAGCCTATAGAGGTAAGAGACGGTGATAAATATGTGCGTTTAACTCCGACCAAAGAACCGCGTATTAATTATACTATCAAGTTTGATAATGCTGTTATAGGCGAACAAAGCTATAATTTTGAATTCAGTAAGAAAAACTATATAGAAAATATAGCAAGAGCTAGGACTTTTGGCTTTTTAAAAGATGTTCAAGCCCTTAGAGATATGAATTTGGCATTGGGTGGAAGCTTGGAAAATACTATAGTTGTCGATGAAAATCGTATTTTAAATCCTGAAGGTTTGCGCTTTAAAGATGAATTTGTAAGACATAAAATTTTAGACGCGATTGGGGATTTGACTTTGCTTGGGTACCGTGTTTTTGGAGATTATATTTCATATGCTGGAAGCCATCATTTAAATCATTTACTTACTAAAGAAGTTTTAAAAGATAAAGATGCTTATGAGATAGTAACTCTTGAAAAAGCAAATGAAAAAGTTTATGAAAAGGTTTTTGCATAAAAAATTCATTATTGCTTAATGCCTTATCTAAGCCTTTGATGATTGGGATTTATCAAGATGATAAACTTGTAAAAAGCATAGAGAGTGAAGAAAAGGCAAGTGAGTTTGTATCCAAAATTTTAAAGATTTTGCTAAAAGAATTTAGCTTTGATGAATTAATTTATGCCAATGGTCCAGGCTCTTATATGGGGATTAAAATTTCTTATGTAAGTCTTAGGACTTTGAGTATAGTGAAAAATATCCCTCTTTTTGCTATCAGTGCCTTTGAGCTTAACAACAATCAACCCATTGCCGCTCATAAAAATATGTGTTTTGTAAAAAAAGAAGATGAGATCATCTTGGAGGAAAATACAGCTGGAGAGTTTTTTTTACCTCCAAATTTAAGCAAGCTTAATAAAAAAGATGATAATCTACCTTTTTACTTTTTATCTGCAATTTAAAAAATTTAGGAAAAAAATTGAAAATTTTAGTACCTGCTACAAGTGCAAATTTAGGTCCTGGGTTTGATTGTTTGGGATTGAGTTTAGCACTTTTTAATCATACTATTATCGAGAAGTCAAATTTTTTTAGTATCAGTGTCAATGGTGAAGGAAGCGAGAATTTAAGCCTTAAAAAAAATAATATTTTTGTAAGTATTTTTAATGAAATTTATCAAAGATTAAGTGGTAGAAAAGATCATTTTAGATTTATTTTTGATAATGCCATTCCTTTATCTCGCGGACTTGGCAGCTCTTCAGCAGTGATTATCGGTGCTATTGCAAGTGCTTATGAGATGGCAGGTTTTAAAGCAGAAAAAGAGAAAATTTTAAATGAAGCGTTAAAATACGAGAATCATCCTGACAATATAGCCCCTGCAGCACTTGGGGGCTTTGTAGTATCCATGGTAGAAAATGAAAAAGTTTTCAGTATAAAAAAAGATTTGGATGAAAATTTAAATGCTGTTGTGGTTATACCTAATGTGGCGATGAGTACAGAACAAAGTCGCAATGCCTTGCCTTCGAATTTAAGTTTGAAAGATTGTGTTTTTAATCTTTGTCATTCTTCTTTTCTTACGGCTTGTTTTTTAGAAAAAAAGCATGATTTGCTCGCTCTTGCTAGCAAGGATTTATTGCACCAAACGCGTAGAATGCAAAATTTACCCGAGCTTTTTGAGGTGCAAAAATTTGCTCTTGAAAATAAGGCTTTAATGAGTACGCTTTCGGGTTCAGGATCAAGCTTTTTTAATTTAGCATACAAGGATGATGCAAAGCATTTAGCTCAAAAAATGGAGCAAAAATTTAGAAATTTTAAAATTCTTTGTTTGGAATTTGATAATAAAGGCTTTAAAATTTGCTAAAAGAAGAAAAAAAAAGATATAATTTTGTAAAAGATAAACATGAGCCTATTCGAATGTGTATAGTCTGTAAAAATCGATATTTACAAAAAAATATGCATCGATTTAAACATTTTCAAGGCGAGCTTTATAAAGACTTTGCTTTTGGACGCAGTGTTTATTTGTGTGAGACTTGTATTTTGAGTGAAGGCAAAGTCTTGCAAAAAGCATTTTTTAAATCTTGCAAAAATTTAAATACAAAAATCACTCAGCAGAATTTAAAGGAGATAGTTTTAAATGGCAAAAATTAGAATTCATGAAATTGCGAAAGAATTAGGCTATGACAGCAAAGAAATTATCGAGAAAGCAAATGAATTGGGATTGAATATCAAAACCGCATCTAATGCTGTAGAACCTGAAGTTGCAGCAGGAATTTATGAGTATATACAAACTAAAATTATACCCGAGACTTTCAAGAAAAATTTAAAACAAGATCCTGTAAAAAAAGCCAAAGCTGCACCCAAAGAAGAAAAAAAAGAAGAAAAATCACCTAAAGAGGTAGAAACAAAAGCTCCAACTAAAGTTGTAGAAGAAGCAAAGCCTGAGCCAAAAAGTCCTGAAGAGCCTAAAGAAAACATTCAAGAGAGTTTAGCGAGTGCGACTTTAGCTAAAAGAAGAGGGCTTGTGATTGTCAAAAAGAAAAAAGATGAAGAAGAAGCTGCGAAAAAAGAAGAGCCAAAGGCTAGCACTCCTTCAAATGAAGAGCGTCTTAGCTTAAAAACCATGTTTTCAAATGCGGATGAAAATTTAAAGAAAAAGAAAAAAGAGAAAAAGCCTTTTGTAGCGACTAAGAAAGAAAGTGCTGAAAAAATGGACTTTTTAGAAGGGCATGATTTTGCTGATATTTCTTTAGAAGATGAAGATGTAGTGGTTTTACCTGATTTTAGTGTAAAAGAACAAGAAAAACCACAAAATACTATGAAAAAACCACCTAACTTTTTGCGTCAAGCAGTAGGAAATTCAGCCAACCTTGGACTTGAGGGTGGAATTCAAAGAAGAAGTCGTAAAAAACCACCTAAAAAAGTTGAGAAAAAAGAAAATGAAGCGGTTTCGAGCGTAGAAATTTCAAAAGAAATTCGTGTTTATGAATTTGCAGATAAGATAGGCAAAAGCGTGAGTGAAGTGATTTCAAAACTTTTCATGCTGGGTATGATGACAACTAAAAATGATTTTTTAGATGAAGATGCGATTGAAATTTTAGCTGCTGAATTTGGTATAGAGATCAATATCATCAACGAAGCAGATGAGTTTGATTATGTAAAAGACTATGAAGAAGAAGTTGATGAGAAAGATTTGGTAAGTAGAGCACCGGTGATTACTATCATGGGGCATGTTGATCATGGTAAAACTTCTTTGCTTGATTATATCAGAAAATCTCGCGTTGCTAGTGGCGAAGCAGGGGGGATCACTCAACATGTGGGCGCTTATATGGTGGAAAAAAATGGGCGTAAAATCACTTTTATAGATACTCCAGGTCACGAAGCTTTTACTGCTATGCGTGCAAGGGGTGCGAGTATAACAGACATCGTTATCATCGTTGTAGCAGCAGATGATGGGGTAAAACCACAAACTAAAGAAGCGATCAATCACGCTAAAGCAGCAGGTGTGCCTATCATCATAGCGATTAACAAAATGGATAAAGAAGCTGCAAATCCTGACATGGTAAAAACTCAACTTGCAGAAATGGAAATCATGCCAGTAGAATGGGGCGGATCCTATGAATTTGTAGGAGTTTCTGCTAAAACAGGAATGGGCATAGAAGATTTGCTTGAAATTGTGCTTTTACAAGCTGATATTTTAGAGCTCAAAGCCAATCCAAAAAGCTTTGCAAAAGCAAGTGTTATAGAGAGTTCTATCCAAAAAGGACGCGGTGCGGTAGCTACTATCATCGTGCAAAATGGAACGCTTAAAGTAGGAAGCACTATCGTTGCGGGCGAAGCTTATGGAAAAGTGCGCGCAATGAGCGATGATCAAGGTAAGGCTTTAAAAGAGATCAAACCGGGTGAATGTGGTGTTATCGTAGGGCTTAGCGAAGTGGCTGATGCGGGTGAAATTCTAATCGCAGTGAAGAGCGATAAAGAAGCAAGAGAGTATGCTAACAAGCGCCACGAATACAACCGCCAAAAAGAACTTAGCAAATCCACTAAAGTAAGCATAGATGAACTTGGAGCGAAGATCAAAGAAGGAAATTTAAAAGCCCTTCCTGTGATTTTAAAAGCTGATGTGCAAGGATCATTAGAAGCCCTAAAAGCAAGCTTAGAAAAGCTTAGAAATGATGAAATTAAAGTCAATATCATACACAGTGGAGTAGGGGGGATCACCCAAAGTGATATAGAGCTTGCAAGTGCAAGTGAAAACTCTATCGTACTAGGCTTTAACATACGCCCAACAGGAGAGATCAAAGAGCGTGCTAAAGATAAAGGCGTGGAAATAAAAACTTATAATGTTATTTATAATCTACTTGATGATGTAAAAGCCTTGCTAGGTGGTATGATGAGCCCTATCATCTCTGAAGAACAACTTGGACAAGCAGAGATTAGACAAGTGATCAATGTACCAAAAATCGGACAAATTGCAGGTTGTATGGTAACCGAAGGGGTGATTAACCGTGGGGCTAAAATTCGCCTTATCCGTGATGGAGTTGTGGTTTATGAGGGAAATGTAAGCTCACTTAAACGCTTTAAAGATGATGCTAAAGAAGTGGCAAAAGGCTATGAATGTGGCGTAGGTATAGAAGGGTGCGATGATATGAGAGTGGGTGATTATATAGAAAGCTATAAAGAAGTAGAGGAACAAGCAAGTCTATGAATCCAAGTGAGATTAAAAAACTACGCACCGAAAGTATCTTAAAAGAGCTGATCCCTGAAGCTTTAGCAAATTTAGATGATGAAAATTTGAAAAATTTGTGTGTAGTGGATGTAGAGTGTAAAAAAGGCAGATATGATGCTTTTGTGTATCTTGATAAGATGTTTTTTAATGTTCATGAGCAAGAAAAAATTTTAAATTCTTTAAAAAAGGCAAGTAGAGCTTTGCAAAATTACTGCATGAGTGAGCAGGGTTGGTATAGGTGTCCGAATTTTCATTTTAAATTTGATGATAGGCTTGAGTATCAAAACCATATGGATGCACTTTTTGAAAAAATAAAAAAGGATAAAAATGAATCTTGAAGCTTTATGCAAAGAAGTGAATTTAGAGCTTTATGATAGCGAATTAACTAGCGAAAATGGCAAGAAAATTTACCGCGTTTATGTGATGAAGCCCTTAGATGAAAAGGGTGAAAGAAGGGGTGTGAATTTGGATGATTGTGCAAGGCTTAGTGAAATTTTATCACCTATTTTCGATGTGGAACCACCTGTAAGTGGGGAGTATTTTTTAGAAGTATCTTCAGCAGGACTTGAGAGAAAACTTAGCAAGATAGAGCATTTTGCAAAAAGTATCAATGAGCTTGTAAAAATCACAACAGGTGAAAAAGAAAAAATCGAAGCAAAAATCATCAGCGTAGAGGATGAAAATATCACTTTAGAAAATTTAGAAAATCAAGAAAAAACTACTTTAAAATTTAGCGATATTAAAAAAGCCAGAACCTTCATACAATGGTAAAAATTTAGATTTTTAAATTTTTACCTATCTTTTATATAATTAAAATTAAACACAAAAATTCAAAAGGCATACAATGCTAGAAAATAAATACGATTGGAAAATAAGCAAAGCAGATCAAAATAGTAATGTGTATTACCATTTTCCAAAAGATGAGGATGAATTTAAAGAAGCAGTTGTAAAAAATGGCGGTATGAGTGTGTATGTTTATCAAGAGGGTGGATTGATAGATGAATTTCATACTAAAAGTCAAGGTTATAGATGGACCTCACCTGTTTTTAATTATCTCAAAACTATGAGCAAAAATGGAAAATATTTTTATAGATATTATAAAAATTGTAAATTTTTTGCTATACCAAAAAATGTATTTTCTAAAGATGATTTTAAAATTATAAAGGATGGTAATATGTTGAAAAGCACACTCTCAAATCAAATTCTTTATGGGCCTCCAGGTACAGGAAAAACTTACCATACTATAGATAAGGCTTTGGAAATCTTGGGCGAAAATTTAAAAAGTAGAGATGAGAAAAAAGCTAAATTTGATGAGTATGTAAAAAATGGACAAATAGTTTTTATAACTTTTCATCAAAGCTATGGATATGAAGAATTTGTCGAGGGTATAAAACCTATGATGAGCAATGGAGCAAATTCTCGAGAATTAAAATATGAAATAAAAGATGGAGTTTTTAAAGATATATGTAATAAGGCTTTGGAAAATTATGAAAATAGTAATTTAAATACAGAAGAGTTGAGAGAAAAGATAGAGCTACGAGAAAAAGTCGAAAAATTTTTAAATCGACTTTTAGAAACAAATGAGCCTATTAGCAAAACAAAAGGTGGAAATTTTTTTATCAATAGCTTCAATAATAATACAATTGAAATTTATAGTGAAGATGTAGAAAGGTTTGACGGTGTTTTTAAATTAAGTTTATCTACATTTATAACATTATTAAAATCTAATATTGAATTTAATAGTGCTGTTGAAATGTTTAAAAAAGTATTTGATAGAGATTATGCTGATAGAACACATACTTATTATTTTAATTTAGTAAATAAATTTAAAGAGTATGAAAAACAAGCAGTATTGAAAACCGAAGATAATAAAATTAGTAGCAATTCTTTAAATTCTTACATAATCATCATCGATGAAATCAATCGCGGTAATGTAAGTAAGATTTTTGGTGAGCTTATTACCTTGATAGAGCCTAGTAAAAGAATAGGTGAAAGCGAGGAATTAAAAGTTACTTTGCCTTATAGCGGTAAAAAATTTGGAGTGCCTAAAAATGTATATATTCTAGGTACTATGAATACAGCCGATAGAAGTATCACTTCTCTTGATACAGCCTTAAGAAGAAGATTTGAATTTGTAGAGATGATACCTGATGTTAGTAAATTGTCTGATAATTGTGAAGGTGTAGATTTACAAAAATTATTAGAAGCTATAAACACTCGTATAGAATACTTGCTCGATAGAGAAAAAACTATAGGACATGCGTTTTTTATAGGTGTTGAAAATTTGGAGGATTTAAAAAAAGTTTTTCAAAATAAAATCATCCCACTTTTGCAGGAGTATTTTTATAATGACTATGCTTTAATTAGCGCGGTTTTAAATGATAATGGTATGATTTATAAAGATAAAGAAGATGATAAATATTTACAGAAAATAAAAAATTTAGATAATGTAGATAGCGATAAGGTTATTTATAAATTTAGCGATAGTAAAGTTTGGAATGAAAATACTTTTATAAAAATATATAAAAATGATGAACAATAACGCTTTTTCCATCATCGAACACCAAGCTTTTTCTAAAGAAGATTTACAAGGAATTTTCAAAGAAAAGGCTAAAAAATTCTATCAAGAGCTAGAAGACTTTGCTAAAAATAATGAAAATTTTCTAGGCTTTAAAAACAAAAACACCCTAACAGCTAAAAATTATGTAGGCATTATCCAAACCAAAAGTGGAGTTTTAGAAATTTTACCAAAATGTACAAATTTGGACGGTTATAAAGATAAAGAGTGCAAATTATCTACTATCTCGAAAGAAAAACTACTAAAAAATTATATTTTAAATCAAATAAGTCAAGCTAAAACCAGTGAGAATTTTTATGGAGAGGATTTTGCTTTCAATCCCAAAACCCTTTTAATCAATATGCTAAAAACCTTAAAAAATTCTCCTTTTAAAAAATCCCAAATTTCATCTTTGCAAATTTCTAAAATGCCTTTGCTAGAGGTATTTATCGCAATGTTTTTGGATGAATTGGACGGGGTTTATAAAAAGGGTTTGAAAAAGGATTATATAAGCATTGAAGAAAATAGAAATTTTCTTAAAGGAAAATTGCAATTTAGCCAACATTTAAAACAAAATTTAGTTCATAAAGAAAGATTTTTCACTCAAAGTGATGAATTTATGCTCGATATTGCGCCCAATCGCCTTATAAAATCCACTCTCAATCTTTTAAAATCCAAAACCACTCACCATAAATTTAAAATCATCAAAGCTTTGGAAATGTTTGATGAGGTGGGATTTTCTACAAATTATGAAAAAGATTTCACTTATAAAATTTCAAGACATTTTGATTATTATGAAAATCTACTTTCTTGGTGTAAGATCTTTTTGCAAAATCAAACTTTTGCACCTTATAAGGGCAAAAATGAAGCTTTTGCCTTGCTTTTTCCTATGGAAAAACTTTTTGAAGATTATGTAGCTCATATGCTAAAAAAAGCAAATCCGACTCAAAATATCAAAACTCAAAGCAGCGGAAAATACCTGATCTCAAAAAAGGGTGAAAAATGCTTTATGTTAAAGCCTGATTTGTATATAGAAAATGAAACGATTTTAGATACCAAGTGGAAAATTCCAGATAGCAATGAAGATAAAAAGCATGGCATAGCGCAAAGTGATTTGTATCAAATGTTTGCTTATGCTTGTAAATTTAAAATTCATGATATTAAATTGATCTATCCTTTATGTGAAAGAACGATGAGTTTGCAAAATACAATAAAAGAATTAGAATTCAATGCAAATGAGCATTTGGTATTTTTAAATGATAATAGCCCTTTGAAAACAAATATAAAAGTGCAAGTGATTTTTGCACCTTTACCTTTTTAGTAAAAACTTTGCTAGCAAGTGTATCAAAAAGCCAAAGCAAGCTACAGCTATGATACAAGCACCGCTTGAGAGATTAAAATAATAGCTTATTATAAGCCCTAAAACGCAAAAAATCATACTCAATACACTTGCTAAAATCATTATTAAACCTAGTTTTTTTGTAAAATTTTCAGCTATAAAGCTAGGTATGCTAAGTAAAGCCATGATCAAAATAATCCCCACAAGGCGTATAGAAATCACTATGCAAAATGCCATAAGTGCGATTAAAAGATAATGAAAAAAGCTTGTATTTATCCCTCGCACTTTTGCAAATTCGACATCAAAGCTTAAAGCTTCAAATTGTCTATAAAATAAAAGCATTAAAACAATCACCACCCCATCTACTATCGCCATCAGCCATAGATCTTGCATTCCTACTGCTAAAATATTTCCAAAAAGATAAGCCATCAAATCCGTGCTATAACCTGGACTTAAATCTATAAGTATGATCCCAAAAGCCATCCCAAAAGCCCAAATCACAGCGACTATGCTATCGCTTCTGTGCTCATAACGCTTCGATAAAAATGCTACCAAAAAGGCTAAAAAGAGCGTGAAAATACCTGTGCTGATCAATATAGGCAAAGAAAAATAAAACGCTATACCAATACCCCCAAAAGCCCCATGCGTGATGCCTCCTGCTATGGAAAAGAGTCGATTTATCATCACAAGCGTACCTACGACTCCACAAGCAATGCTGACTAAAACCGCAGCCAATAAAGCATTTTGAAAAAAGGTGAAATTTAAAATTTCAAACATGGCTTTCCTTTGAAAATTTCAAACAAAAATTTTCTTTTTTAAAATTTGATTTTTTTAAATTTCTTCTTGCAAATTCTTGTTCACAAATTTTTTTCTTCTCACAATTTTCTTCATCGCAAAAGCAAGAATTTAAACTCATTTCTACATCGCAAAAATGCGAATGATTTTCATAAAGGTGTTTTAAAAATACGCTTTTGTCTTTTTCTTTGGTATTGGTATGCAAAAAGAGTTCTTTGTTTAAATACGCGATTTTATCACTATAAGCAAGCACGAGATTGATATCGTGGCAAATGAGTAAAATTCCTATACCCTTTTCATGCAAAGAGCTCAAAAGTTCAAAAATTTGAATCGCAGATTTGCTATCAACGCTTGCTGTAGGCTCATCTAAGATCAGCATTTTACATTCATCGACTAAAGCTCTAGCGATAAAAACGCGCTGCTTTTGACCTCCGCTTAATTCATTGATTTTTCTATCCCAAAAATCCTGCATACCCACACTTGCTAGAGCTTCTAAGGCTTTGTTTTTATCTTTTTTGCTATAAAAACCAAAAATTTTTTTATTGACAAGTCCCATTAAAACGATTTCTATAACCCTTGGGCAAAA
Organism: Campylobacter sp. 110; assembly: GCF_002383965.1. NCBI lineage: Bacteria > Pseudomonadati > Campylobacterota > Epsilonproteobacteria > Campylobacterales > Campylobacteraceae > Campylobacter > Campylobacter sp. 110. The sequence continues at coordinate 132,617 of NZ_NXBD01000042.1, forward strand.
GTTAGGATTAGCTAGAGTGTGTTGAGGGACATAGCCGATTTCATTTTTTTTAAGTCCATGAAAATTGATAGTTTTTTTAGTCTTTAAAAGTCCTAAGATAAGTTTTACGAGTGTTGATTTTCCTGCGCCATTAGGGCCTATGATGGAAAGAAAATCTTTACTATCATAGCTTAAGTTGATATTTTTTAAAATTGTTTCGTTATTGTAAGCGTAATTAAGATTTGATATTTCAAGAAAAAGCATTAAAAAACCTAATTATAAATTTTCATGAAAAGCATTGGCTGTTTTTAAAAGCTCATTTTCCCAATCATAAGATAGGTAATCTATTTTGTAAATTTTTGCATCACATTCTTTGGCAAGTGTTTTTGCTGCATTTTCAGGGAAACGAGTTTGTACAAAAACAACTTTAATATTTTTTTCTTTAATCAACTTACCTAAATTTTTCAAATCTTCATTTTTTAGCTTTTTTTCTAAAGCCGCCTCATAATTTTGCACAAGATTATAACGCTTGGAAAAGTATGACCAAGCGGGATGATATGTTATAAATTCTTTATTTTTTACTTTTTGTAATTTTGAAGAGATTTGTAAATTTAAGACATCTAACTCTGTTAAAAATTTATCTAAATTATGCTTGTATAAGCTTTTATTTTGTGGGTATTTTTGAACTAGAGCATTGTAGGTATTTAAGGCTATATTTTGAACCAAAATGGGATCAAGCCATGTGAAAGGATCTAAAATTTCTTCAGAGTCACTAGAACTAGCTTTAGCTAGGGAAATATTTTCTTGCATGTCTATGATTTCAATTTTTGGAAATTTTTGTTTTAATCTATCTGTCAAATTCTTTTCAAAATCTAAACCTATAGTAAAGTAAAGTTCGCTTTTTTCAAGCTTTTTCATAGAGTTTGATTTGGATTTTGGCTTGTGTATATTTGTAGATAAAATGTTGATATTTAGAGTATCGCCTGCTATTTTTTTAACAAAAAAAGCTTGTGGGGCTATGCTTACACTGATTAAAGGTAGATTTGAATTTTCATTTGATTGTAAAGTTTTAGCATAAAGAAAGGATTTAAAAAGCCCCAAAAATATAAAAAAAAGCAATATTTTTTTCATTATTTTATATCCTAAAGAGAATGAAATTTTTAAAAATTATAACAATATTAAGTTTATAAATAGAATTTCTAAATTTTTTATATCTATTGATAAAAGAATCGTAGAGAATTTATTAGAAAGAATTTTGGTATTTTATAGCAAAAAATTCAATTTTACTTTCAAAGAAAAGATTTGAATGGATATGCTTATCAATACCTTGTTTGGTTAGGTATTGATTTGTTTTTATGGAATGAAATTTTTTTGATGCAAAATGAGATTATTTAAGGTTTGGATTAGGCAGTGTTGCGTTAGAACTTCCCATGTTGATATTTTGTTGCATAGCATTAGGAGCGACATTAGCATCAATTTGACTTAAAAGTCTTATAGTTTCTTCAAATTCAAAGCTTTCTTCGGGATTTTGTCCTAAAAATTTTTGCATAAATTCCTTTTTAGCTATAGCTTCATCAAGCTCCTTATCGCTACCTTTTTGATAAGCTCCGATACGAAGCAATACTTCATTTTCTTTCAAAAGCGAATTTAAGCGCTTAAATTTCCTAGCCCAAAGTTTGTGTTCAGGACTTATAATATCGCTCATTACCCTTGAAGCTGAATTTTGTATATTAATAGGAGGATAAATTCCAAAGTCTGTTAATTCACGACTTAAAACAATGTGTCCATCTAAGATAGAACGGCTTTGATCGGCGATAGGATCGCTCATATCATCTCCATCAACCAAAACAGTAAAAAATGCCGTTATAGTTCCTTTACCTTCTTCTTTTCCTGTTCTTTCCATAAGTTGAGGCAAAAGACTTAAAACACTTGGAGGATAACCTTTTGTAGTAGGAGGCTCACCAAGAGCAAGTCCTATCTCTCTTTGCGCCATAGCAAAACGCGTTACACTATCCATGATAAAAAGTACATCTTTACCTTGTTCTTTAAAGTATTCAGCCACACTCATTGCACAAAAAGCACCGTATTTACGCATCAAAGCACTATCATCACTCGTTGCAACGATAATCACTGTATCATCAAGCTTTCCACCTAAATTTTTTTGTATAAATTCAGGAATTTCGCGTCCCCTTTCGCCTATAAGTGCGACGACTTTAATAGGAGCTTTTGAATTTTTAACTATCATACCCATAAGGGTGGATTTTCCTACGCCACTTCCTGCAAAAATGCCTAATTTTTGTCCCACGCCACAAGTTAAAAGCGCGTCTATGGTTTTAACTCCCACAGGAAAAACCTCTTCTATAAGTCCTCTTTTCATCGCATCAATAGGTGCACGCATGATAGGCATATATTTAGTTGCTTCTATGGCACCCTTGCCATCTTTAGGGCGCATAAAAGGATCCACCACTCTTCCTAAAAGCTCATCACTAACGCCTATTTGCATTCCTGCATCACTTATAAAAGCGCGGTCGCCTATTTTGAAACCTTCTATAAAAGAAAAAGGGCTTAAATAGCTAAATTGTTCCTTGATTTCTACGACCATAGCTAGAGTGTTTAAATTTTCATTTTCATTGGAAACTAGCTTCACTATATCTCCAACCCCTGTTTTAAGCCCACGAATTTCTATACTCGTAGCAGAAATTTTTGTAATCTCTCCAAAAATAGCACTTAAATTTTCTTTACCAAGTTTGGAGCGTAGTTTTTCAAGATTCATTAAAATCTTACCTGTTTAGCAGAGTTTATGAGAGAAAAAAATTCCTCTCTGGTTTTTTCATTTTTCAAGAAAATTCCACGCAAAGCTGAAGTTGTAGTGGTGGAATTAGCTTTTTGCACTCCACGCATTTCAACACACATATGTCTTGCTTCTATGACTACACCTACGCCTTTTGCATCAACATTTTCCATTAAAGCTTGTGCGATTTGTTCAGTAAGTTGTTCTTGAATTTGAAGTCTTCTTGCAAACACTTCTACAAGGCGTGGAATTTTGCTTAAACCTACTACTTTTTGATTAGGGATATAAGCCACATGCACACGACCAAAGAAAGGTAAAAGATGGTGCTCGCAAAGACTATAAAATTCTATATCACGCACTAAAACCATTTCATTATTAGAACTTTCAAATAAAGCGTCATTTAAAATTTCTTTGACATTTTGCGTATAACCACTAGTAAGAAATTCATAAGCTTTAAAAACACGATTTGGCGTTTTAATAAGCCCTTCACGATTTGGATTTTCTCCCATAATTTCAAGCATAGTTCTTACGCAATTTTCGAATTTTTTTTGCAAATTTTTCTCCAAAAATATTTTTTATATTTTAATAATAATGTAATATTGCAATTTTATCATAAATTACTTTAAAATTTTATGCAAGTAATAAGGAAAAATTTGCTATCATTGAAGGCAAATTTTATTTTATAAGGAAAAAAACTATGGAAGTAAAGGCAAAGCAACTAGATTCTGTTAATGCGACTGCTAGTGTAAAAATTCCTTCAGGAATGATCAAAAGTGAAGTAGAAAATTTAGCAAAAAAAGCTTCTAAAAGTGTAAAAATGGATGGGTTTAGACCAGGAAAAGTTCCTGTAAGTGCCGTACTTAAAAGATATGAAAGAGAGCTCACTCAAGATGCAGAACAAAATCTTTTTAAATCCGCTGTAAATAGCGCTTTACAAGAACTTAAAAAAGAAAATAAAGAGCTTGTAGGTGAGCCATATTTTGAAAAATTTGATCGTAAAGATGGAGAAATTATTGCTGAATTAATACTTTCTTTTAAACCTGAAATCAAACTTGAGGGTTATGAAAAACTCATCCCTGAATATCAAACTCCAAAAGTAAGTAAAAAAGAAATTGATGAGAAAAAAGATGAACTTTTAAAGCGTTTTACTACTCCTGAAGCTATAAAAACCAAAAGAGCTTTAAAAGAGGGTGATTTTGCAAAATTTGATTTTGAAGGTTTTGTAGATGAGAAAGCTTTTGATGGGGGTAAAGCTGAAAATTATGTTTTAGAAATAGGTTCTAAACAATTTATACCAGGCTTTGAAGAAGGTATGGTAGGAATGAAAAGCGGAGAAGAAAAAGATATAAAAGTAACTTTTCCTAAAGAATACGGCGCAGCACATTTAGCTGGAAAAGATGCGGTATTTAAAGTAAAATTACACGAAATTCAAGAATTGAAATTGCCTGAACTTGATGAAGAAACACTCAAAAAACTTTTACCAAATGAAGAAAAACCAACAGTTGAGCTTTTAGATGAAAAACTTAAAGAGCAAATTAAAAATGAAAAGCTTTTCAAGCTTGTAAATGATGAGCTAAAAGCTAAATTTGCTGATGCTTTAATCGAAAAATATAATTTTGACTTACCACGCGGTATAGTAGAGCAAGAAACTGATATGCAATTCCGCAACGCATTTAACACATTTAGCGAAAAAGAAATTGAAGAGCTTAAAGCAAGTAAAGAAAAATATCAAGAAAAACGTGATTCTTTTAAAGAAGAAGCACAAAAAAGTGTAAAACTTACTTTTATCATTGATGAACTTGCAAAATTGCGTAAGATTGAAGTAAATGATCAAGAATTGATTCAAGCGATTTATTTTGAAGCTTATCGTTATGGAATGAATCCAAAAGAACATTTAGAAAATTATAAAAAACAAGGGGCTTTACCTGCAGTAAAAATGGCTTTGATCGAAGAAAAACTTTTCAGCGATATTTTTATGCTAAAAACCGATAAAGCAAGTAAAAAAGAGAAAGAAGATAAATAATGTACATACCTTATGTAATCGAAAAAACAAGCCGCGGTGAAAGAAGTTATGACATTTATTCACGCCTTTTAAAAGACAGAATCATTATGCTAAGTGGCGAAATTCACGATGAACTTGCCGCTTCTATCGTAGCACAGCTTCTTTTTTTAGAAGCTGAAGATCCACAAAAAGATATATATCTTTATATCAATTCTCCAGGTGGCGTGATCACAAGCGGTTTTAGTATCTATGATACTATGAATTATATCAAGCCTGATGTTTGTACTATCTGCATAGGTCAAGCTGCGTCTATGGGTGCATTTTTATTGAGTTGTGGAACAGAAGGCAAGCGTTTTGCTTTGCCTAATTCACGCATCATGATACATCAGCCTTTAGGTGGTGCAAGAGGACAGGCTACGGATATAGAAATTCAAGCTAAAGAAATTTTAAGATTAAAAGCTATACTTAATGATATCTTGGCAAAAAATACCAAGCAAAAAGTCGCTAAAATAGTAAAAGACACAGAAAGAGATTTTTTCATGTCAGCACAAGAAGCTAAAGAGTATGGTTTGATCGATAAGGTTTTAGAAAAAAGTTTTAAATGAGTAAAATCATTTAAATAAAGGTTATTTTATGGTTAGAAAAATTATCACTTATCCTAATTCTAGGCTTTTTTTAAATTCTGAACCTGTAAAGCAATTTGATCAAGAACTTCATACTTTGCTTGATGATATGTATGATACTATGATTGCTAGTCAAGGAGTGGGTTTGGCTGCTATACAAGTAGATATCCCACTTCGTGCATTGATCGTAAATATTTTAGATGAAAATGAAGAGCAGAAAAAAGAAGACTTACTAGAAATTATAAATCCACAAATCATTCCTTTAGATGAAGAAAAAATCACCTGCACTGAGGGTTGTTTAAGCGTGCCTGACTTCTTTGAAGAAGTGGAGCGTTATAATCATATCTTGCTTAAATATCAAGATCGCTTTGGAAATTTTAAAGAATTAGAAGCTCAAGGATTTTTAGCTGTGGCTATCCAGCATGAAAATGATCATCTTAATGGTCATTTATTTATAGAAAAGATTTCTTTTTTAAAAAGACAAAAATTTGATAAAGAATTTAAAAAGAAACTTAAAAATCAAAAAAAATCTAAATGAAAAAATTACAATGTGTAAGCTTTGATGAGAATTTAGATATCATCGATGTAGAGTCTACATTTACAAGAGGCTTGCCTAATTTAAGCATAGTCGGACTTGCAAATATTGCAATCAAAGAAAGTATCGAGCGTATCAAAGCCACACTTTTAACTTGCAATTTTTCATTTCCTGCTAAAAAAATCACCATCAATCTTAGCCCTTCAGGAATTCCAAAAAAAGGTTCTCATTTTGATTTAGTTATCGCTACGCTTATATTGTTGCAAAATGAAGACTTTGATGATTTTTTTGTGGTAGGCGAGCTTGGCCTTGATGGAAGTATCAAAAGCACTAATGAGCTTTTTTCTTTACTTTTATTTTTATCCACAAAGGTAAAAAGTGCAAAAGTTGTAGTCCCAAAAAATATAGCTCTAAAAGCTTCTATGATACCTAATCTAGAAATTTATGGACTTGAGCATTTAAATGAAGTGATTGAATTTTTTAAAGAAAAAAACTATGAGAAATTCAAATTCATCCAAAGCCATCCTTTATTTGCAAATCCTTTGATTATAGAAAATGAAATTTTTATTAAAAATCATCATTTTGAACTTGATTTTAAAGATATCAAAGGACAAGAAAAAGCTAAAAGAGCTTGTTTGATAGCAGCACTAGGCATGCATAATATACTTTTTGAAGGAAGTCCAGGAAGTGGCAAAAGTATGTGTGCAAAACGCCTTGTTGAAATTATGCCTCCGCAAAGTTTAGATGAGGTTTTAATGCAAAATGCTTATATGTCTTTAAATTCTAAAGATTGTGAATTTACGCAAAAAAGAGCCTTAAGACACCCTCATCATACCTCTACAAGAGCTAGTATTTTTGGTGGTGGAGCAAAAAATGCGAAGATAGGTGAAATCGCTCTAGCTAATGGAGGAGTTTTATTTTTTGATGAATTTCCTCATTTTAACAAACAGATTATCGAAAGTCTAAGAGAACCTCTAGAAGATCATAAAATTCATATTTCAAGAGTCAATTCAAAAACGACTTATGAAACTAAATTCAGTTTTATTGCCGCTCAAAATCCTTGTCCGTGTGGAAATTTATTTTCTAAAAACCTATCTTGCGTTTGCAGTGAAAATGAGATTAAAAGATATAAAAATCATATTTCAGCCCCTATTATGGATAGAATTGATCTTTATGTAGCTATGGATGAGATCAGCAAAGATGATAAGTCAAGTATAAATTCAAAGGAAATGAGTGAAAGAATTTTAAAGGCTTTTATCTTTGGCAAAAAACGTGGCCAAAAAGAATTTAATGGCAAATTAAACGATACAGAATTGCAAAAATTTTGTATTTTAGAAAAAGATGCCAAGGATACTTTGGATTTAGCCATTTCGCGTTATAATCTTTCACAAAGAGCTTTAAATAAAATTTTAAAAGTTTCAAGATCTATTGCAGATTTTGAAGAAAAAGAACTTCTTAGTAAAAATCATATTTTAGAAGCTTTGAGTTTTAGGATGAGGAGTTAAATTGGAAAATAAAAGTATAGCTATTTTTATTGATGCGGAAAATATACCCGCAAAATACGCAAAAAGTATTTTTGATATCGCTTCGGATTATGGTGAAATAATTATCAAGCGTATTTATGGAGATTGGACTCAAAAAAATATTCAAGCTTGGAAAGAGCAAATTGCTGAGTATTCTTTAATCGCTATGCAGCAGTTTAATTTCGCAGCCAATAAAAATTCAAGTGATATGTATTTAATCACTGAAATTATGAGTATATTTTATGAGAAAGATATTGATATTTTTGTCATTGTTTCTAGCGATAGTGACTATACCTCGCTCATTCAAAAACTAAGAGAAAACAAAAAGCAAGTTATAGGAATGGGTCTTGAAAAGTCTATAAAATCCTATGTAAACGCTTTTAGTGAGTTTTTTTACCTTGATCAAGATGAAAACAAAAAAGAAGATATTTTAAGCAAGGATTATTTAAGAGCTTTGATCAATATCACAGAACAACTCATCGATGAAAAAGGACGCGCCGAATACGCGCAAATTCGCACCAATATGAACCGCAAATATTCTGATTTTAATCCGCAAAATTATGGCTTTAAAAATTTTCGTGCTTTAATTCAGAAATTTTTACCCAAAATGAAAAAATTTGAAGAAGAGCGAGAAAAAAATATTTATTTTCTGGTGAAAAAAGATTATGAAAACTATTACTGATGATATTAAAACTTTAGAACAAAATGCTATAAATAAAGGCTTAGATGAGCTTATTTTAATGGAAAACGCAGGATTAAATTTAGCTAAGCTTATCAAAAAAGAAGCAAAAAAAATTCGCAAACAATACAAGATAAAGAAAGTAAAAATACTTTTTTTATTGGGCGGAGGCAATAACGCTGCTGATGGCCTAGTAGCTTTAAGAAATTTAAAGCATGCAAAAGCTTATAAACTAGGCTTTAAAGAAAATGAAATTTTTAAAAAACAAGAGCAAATTTTAAAAAATTTTGGTTTTAAATTTGCAAAAAAAGAGCCTAAATTTAAAAAATTTCATATTATTATTGATTGTATCTTAGGCACAGGAACAAACCGCGAAGTAGATGAAAAAACAAAAGAAATTTTAGAAAAGGTAAATCAAAGTAAAGCTTTAAAAATCGCTTGTGACATACCTACAAATTTGGGTTTTACTCCTTGCTTTAAAGCCGATATCACGCAGTGTATGGGAGCTTTAAAAGAAATTTTGCTTGAGGATTTTGCTAAAGAATTTGTAGGCAAAATCAAACTCGCAAACCTAGGTATCAATGCTAAAAAATTTAGTCTTGATTCCAAAGCTTTTTTACTTGAAGAAAAAGATTTAAAAACCATAGAAAGAAATACAAACTCCAATAAAGGAAATTTTGGTCATATCTATATAATAGCTAGTGCAAGTGCAGGAACCCTAGCAGGACTTGGGGCTTTAAATTTTGGTAGCGGGCTTGTATCCTTAGTTGCAAAAAAAAGTTTTTCACCTCTTTTAATATTAAAAGAAAAGATTGAAGATAATGCAAGTGCCATTGCTTTAGGTATGGGACTTGAAAATTTAGATATTTTAAAAGATGAGATTTTGCAAAATATTCCTTTGGTTTTGGATGCAAATTGCTTTTTAAGTGAAGCTGTGCTTTGGTATCTAAGTAGAAAAGATGTAGTCATCACCCCGCATCCAAAAGAATTTATAAGACTTTATAAAATGTGTTTTGATGAGGATTTAAGTATAGAAGATTTGCAAAGAAATCGCTTTTTTTATGCTAAAAAATTTGCACAAAATTATGATTGTGTTCTTGTTTTAAAGGGTGTAAATCCTATCATCATACAAAAAGAAAAAATCTTTGTTGTAAATCTTGGAAATGAAGCTTTAGCAAAAGGCGGAAGTGGCGATGTTTTAAGCGGTATGATAGCTGCGCTTTTAGGGGTAAAATTCAGCGCTTTGGAAGCGGCTAAAAATGCTTGTTTAGCACACGCTCTTGTGGCTAAAAAATATAAATTTAACAAAAACAGCTTCGATGCAATAAAACTTATAAAAGGATTAAAATGCTTGTAAAATTAGCGGTACTTTTTAGTGGAAATGGAAGTAATTTACAAAATATCTTAGAAAAACTTCATAAAAAAACTATAGGTAAAAACACCTATGAAGTCGTGCTTTGTCTTTGCAATAAAAAAGATGCTTATGGGATACAAAGAGCTAAAAACTTTGACCTTGAAAGCGTGATCATTGAACACAAAGATTATAAAAACAGAGAAGAATTTGACGAAATTTTGGTAAAAAAAATCAAAGAAAGCGGAGCAGATCTTACTATCTTGGCTGGATTTATGCGAATTTTAAGCCCTGTTTTTACAAAAAATATCAAAGCAATCAATCTTCATCCATCTTTACTGCCCCTTTTTAAAGGAGCTCATGCTATCAAAGAAAGCTATGAAAGCGATATGAAAGTAGCTGGAGTGAGTGTGCATTGGGTAAATGAAGAATTAGATGGAGGAAAAATCATCGCTCAAAAGGCTTTTGAAAAACAAAATTTAACCTTTGAAGAATTTGAAGCAAAAATTCACGCCCTAGAGCATGAAATTTTACCCTTAAGTGTAGTAGAAATTTTTGAAAATTGTCATTAAGTTAAGATATTTTATCGCTAAATTTTAGAAAATTAAATTTACTTGAGTGTTTTATCGGTATTTTAAATACTCAAGATTAAAAGATTTTAATATTTCTTGCTTGATTTTTGCCAGTTTATCAAGCTTTAAAATTTTTAGATATTATAATGAATTTTTTTATATATGCTATTTGCTTTGAAGTTATAAAATTACACTTTAAAAAATTTCAAATTTTAAGGAAAGTTATGTTCGAGTGGATTTTTAGTGCTGAAATGTGGATCGCTCTAGCGACTTTGATTGGCTTAGAGATTGTTTTAGGGATAGATAATATCATTTTTATCGCTATTTTGGTAGGAAGACTCCCTAAGGAAAAAAGACAAAGAGCAAGAATTTTTGGTTTAAGTTTGGCGATGATTACGCGTTTGTTATTGCTCCTTTCTTTATTTTGGATTATGAAACTTACAACTCCGCTTTTTAGCGTATTTTCACAAGAAATTTCAGGAAGGGATATTATTTTAATCTTAGGTGGATTGTTTTTGATAGCAAAATCTACACTTGAAATTCATCATGATATCGATAATGCTGGAGAAAAAAGCGATGAAGAGGTTTTAAAAGAGGGAGCTAAAAGAGGATTTTTTAGCATATTGATACAAATTGCTGTTTTAGATATTGTTTTTTCACTCGACTCGGTTATTACTGCTGTAGGTATGGTTAATAATATAGAAATTATGATGATTGCAGTGGTTGTAGCTGTTTTTGTGATGATGCTTGCAAGTAAAAGTATTTCAAATTTCGTTGATGATAATCCAACGATTAAGATTTTAGCTCTGGCATTTTTGATTTTAGTTGGTGTAACTTTAGTCGCTGAAGGTTTGGATTTTCATATTTCAAAAGCTTATGTATATTTTGCTATGGCTTTTTCTTTGGGTGTAGAATCTATCAATATCTATATCAAAAAGAAGCGTTTAGCTCAAGAAAAATCTTAGAAAATGATGATAAAATATATAATGATACAAAAATTTAAAAAAGGAAAAAATGCCTAAAGATGCAAATGGAACAGAATTAAATACTGGAGATAGTGTAAGCGTGATAAAGGATTTAAAGGTTAAAGGTGCTAGCACTACTTTAAAACGCGGAACAACGATAAAAAATATCAAACTTACTTCTAAAGAAAATGAAATTGAAGCTAAAGTAGATAAATTTGGCGTTATTGTACTAAAGACTGAATTTTTAAAGAAAATTTAGGAAAGAATTTGCGTATTTTACTTATTTTAAGGGGGAATTACTACGCAGGACAAGAAGAATTTATCAAAGAAAATCGCTTAAAAGATTATACTCTTGATTTAAATTCTTTGCGTTTGCTTTCAGGGAGTGTAAGTAAAATCGTAAGCAAATACAAAAATTTAAATCTAAAAAATGATGAAGAATTATATAAAATTCTGCTTCAATTTTTAGAAATGCGTATGCAAAAAGGTGAATTTTGCATCATTAACGCTTATAATGAAACCCTTAAGGTTTACAAAGAGCTAGCTAAACAATATCGCTATGATATTTATATTATAGATTTTAAAAGCTCTTTAGAAGAATGTCTTAGAAAAAACGAGCAAAAAGTCAAGGAACGCGGCTATATAGTCTCACAATCACTTTTAAAAAAAACTCATCACTTGCTTGAAAGAACTCCTAAAAAATACACGATTTTAAATCCTGATGATTGGAAAAAATGTCTTTATCAAATGCCTAATCTTAGCAAGTATAAAAAAATTCATCACATAGGTGATATTCAAGGCTGCTTTAGTGTCTTAAAAGAATATCTACAAGAGATCAAAGACGATGAATGCTATATCTTTTTAGGAGATTATATCGATAGGGGTATAGAAAATGGTAAGGTTTTGAAATTTTTACTTAAAATTTGTGAGAGAGAAAATGTATATTTGCTTGAAGGAAATCATGAAAGACATTTGATAAAATGGGCCAATGGAGAATTATCAAGCTCTAAAGAATTTAACGAAAACACGCTTAAGGATTTTAGAAAAGAAAAACTTACGCCTAGAGATGCTAGAAAGTTTTATCCTTACTTAAAAGAATGTTTGTATTATAAATTTCATGAAAAGCAAGTTTTTTGCTCGCATGGTGGAGTAAATTCTTTGCCTTCTAAGGCTTATCAAATCAGCTTTATGCCAAGTTATGATTTTATTTATGGTGTGGGAGATTATGAAGAGAGTCAAAAAGTAGCAAGTCAGTTTTGTGAATTTACAAAAGACAATGTTTATCAAATCTTTGGACATAGAAACCGCACAAAATTACCTATACAAATAGAAAAAAGAGTGTTTTTATGCGAAGGCAAGGTAGATGATGGGGGACATTTGCGTATAGTAACCTTAGATAAAAAGGGTTTTGAGTGCATAGAACTTAAAAATAAAGTTTATAGAAAGAAATAAGCCAAAAAGGCTTATTCTTCATCTTTGTTGGTTTTTTTAACCACTTTAACGCGCTCTATAGAATTACCATCCATTTTTTTAACTTCATAGTAACAAAGCTCATCTTCAATGCGATCGCCCGCTACAGGCAAGCGTCCTAAAAGGTTAAACACATAACCCCCTATCGTTACTTGCTCTAAATCCTCATCGTAGCTTATCAAAAGCATTTCTTCAACAGTTTCTATATCGCAACGACCTTGGAACTCATAGATATTTTCAGCAAGTTTTTTATAGCTATCTTCTTCATTTTCACTCTTAATCTCACCGATAATTTCTTCCATGATATCTTCCATGGTTAAAATTCCAGCCGTTCCACCGTATTCATCAATCACAAGCGCAGTGTGAGAACGCTCTTTATTCATCATCACAAGAACTTTTGAAATGCTGATATTTTCAGGAACCAAAATCAAAGGCTTAACAAAAGTATCTAAATTTTCACTCTTATCACTAAGCTCATTTTGCACTATATCTCGTATATGTATCATACCTAAAATAGTATCTTTAGAACCATCTATATATGGAAAACGCGTATGCTTATGCTCACAAATAATTTGCATATTTTCAGCATAAGTTTTTTGTTTATTTAGACAAATCATATCTTTACGAGGTGTCATCACTTCTTTTGCAACAGTATCTGAAAAATCAACCGCATTGCGGATAATTTCAGTTTCAAATTCATCCAAAACACCGCCTTTTTGGCTTTCGCTTGCTATGATTTTAATCTCTTCTTCACTATGAGTTAATTCGCTTTCTTTGGCAGGCTTGATACCAAAAAGCTTCAAAGTCATAGCCGCAAGAAAATCAAAAATTTTAATACAAGGCAAGAAAAGTATCCAAAACCAATGAAGAGGCCTTGCTACCCAAAGCACAGCTTTATCTGCAATAGCAATTGCAATGCTTTTTGGAACAAGCTCGCCTAAAACCACATGCAAAAGAGTGATGATACTAAAGGCGATAATAAAAGCTATAGTATGGATAATAACTCCATTAAATCCAAGATTTGCAAGAGGAATTTCCAACATTTTTGCTATAGCAGGCTCACCTATCCAACCAAGAGCTAGAGAACTTAAAGTAATCCCTAGCTGACAAGCACTAAGATAGGTATCAAGTCTTGAAGTAACTTCTAGTGCTTTTTTAGCACCTACTTTTTTTTCCTTAACCATTTCTTCAAGTTTTGAACGACGCACTTTAACAATACTAAATTCAGACAAAACGAAAAAGCCATTTAAAAGCACTAAAGCTAGTGCGATGACAACCATAAGTATAGAATATCCTGCATCAAAAGATGCTGTAGGTAAAGTTTGGTTTAAATCTAAAACCTGACTGGGGTCCAATAAAAGCTCCTTATAAATAAAATATTTAATTATACACAATTAAAAGTAAAATTTTAGCTTAAAAATGGTTTTTAAGCTAAAATTAATTTGCATTGGAGTTTAATTTAAGACATGAAAATGCTTAAAATTCTGATTATTTTTTGTGCTACACTAACCCTATCTATTGTCTATGCTCCACAACCTATAGCACCTTTATTATCTAATTATTTTCATGTAAATTTGCACCAAATTTCTTGGATAATCAGTGTTACACTTATTCCCTTGGCTGTTGCGCCTTTGGTTTATGGTTATTTACTTGAAATTTTTTCCTTAAAGAAAATTCTTGTTGTTTCATTGTTTTTGTGTTCTGTTTTTGGCATTATTGGGAATTTAAACGATAATTTTTATTTTTTTCTATTTCTTAGATTTTTACAAGCTCTTTGTATACCTGCTATACTGACAGCACTTCTTACCTTGCTTAGCCGCTTAGAAAGCGATAATATACAAAAAAATATAGCCATTTATGTAGGCGCTACGACTTTTGGTGGTTTTGTTGGAAGGGTTTTTGGGAGCTTTTTGAGTGATCTTTTTTCTTGGCATTTTGCCTTGAATTTTTTTAGCATTTTGATGATGGTTTGTGGTTTTTTGTTTTTATTTTTTAAAGAACATCCTATAAGCTTAAACACACAAACTTCCTTGAGGGATTTTTTACCCTTTGTTAAAGAGCTTAGATTTATGGTGATATTATTTTGTGTTTTTACTATCTTTTTCTCTTTTCAAAGCATAGTAAGTTTTTTACCTTTTCATCTTAAAGAAAGCATAAAAGATATCACCCAAACTCAAATTGGACTTGTTTATTTAGGATTTTTAACCGGAGTGATAAGCTCACTACTTATAGGTAAAACCATAGAAATTTTAGGCTCAAAAATTCGCACAGCTATATTTGGGTTTTTGGTTTTTATAGCGGGTTGTTTTTGTATGATAGTAGGGAATTTTTATTTTGCCTTTTTTGCTATGTTTGTATTTTGTAGCGGAATGTTTATAAGTCATTGTATATTTTCAGGGATTTTAAATTCGATCGCGGATAAAAAGGGCTTGGCTAATGGAATTTATTTGACATTTTATTACAGTGGGGGTGCTTTGGGTTCTGTATTACCAAGTTTTTATTATGAAAGTTTTGGCTGGGAATTTTTATGTATCTTCACAGCCTTTTTACTTTTCATCGCCTTAATAATTTTTAGCAAATTCAGATATTTTTATAAATGATTTTTATTTTTTGCGTATTCGATGTTTTTTTCAAATTCTTTTAAACGCTTATATATACTTCTAAGTTGAGTGATGGTTGTCCAATTGGTGATAAAAACACTAAAAGAACTTCTTACTTGATCAAAAGCATTATTAATTTGCATTACAATACCAAGTCCTATAGCTCCCGCAAAAAGTCCTGGAGCCATGATTAAAAATGGCACTATAACTATCATTTGCTCAAATAAAATCAACCAAATATTAAAATATCCGTAGTGCAAAAAAAGTCTTTTATAATTGAATTTAAGCCCTGTAAAAAGCTCTATCATGGTTTCATTTTTAGCGTATTCTTTGCGGTTATCTTCAGCATAAACAAGCTCTTTTCTAAAAGCTGCTTCAGCTTTTTGGTTGTTGTATTCAAGTCCTGGAAGTTTAATCCCTACAAACCAAGATACGATTAATCCCCCTAAAGAAATCAAAAGCGCAACATAAACAAGCAAACCATCAATATTTTTTAAAAAATAAAAGTTAGAATTCTCGCTTAAATTTGCAAATAAAGCCTTACTTACAACATCGCTTAAAGTCCATAAAATCGGTATAAAGGCTACAAGAGTCATCAAAGCTTTTATAAAGCTAAGCCCTAAACTTTCTACAATTTTAGAAAAATTATAAGTATCTTCTTGGATTCTTTGCGAACTTCCTTCTATATTATCATCCTTATTTTTCCAAAATTTCAAATAAGAAAAAGTCATAGCTTCGCGCCATTTAAAGGCATAAACACTAGCAAAATAAATATTAATCGTTGCAATTAAAACATAAGGAATGGCAATGGCTAAAAATACCAAAATCAAAGCATAAAAATCACTCGCAGAATAGCTTTCTTTTTCAATCATAGCCCTAGAATTAAAAAAATACTCTAATAAGCTTTGATAATAATAAAGTGCGCCTTTATTGATAAAATTAGCTTTTTGGAAATTTTGCTCGGCTCTTTGATTAGCCTCTTGGATTAAAGTGGCATTGTTTTCAAATTTCTCTTCCGCCTTTTGCGTTGTATTAGAATCTAAAAGCTCTATTTTTGGTTTTTGTAAAACATTATAAAAATCACTATACCATGAATTGATCGCAACATTTAAGCTTGTTTGTATATATAAGAAAAATAACAGTAAAAAAAGTCCCAAATAAGCCCATAAAGCCCATTTTTTACTTTTAAAAAAAGAAGAGAACATAATCATCACCTTTAAAATAAAAATTCTAATAAACTTTTTTTAATGAAAAGTTTATTTTTTACCTAAATAGTCTTTAATATTGTAATCAATAGGCATAACAAAACTGATTTTATCACCATTTTTTAACATTTCTTTAGGTGGCTTTGGCAAGGGAGAAGCTCTTTTAAATAAACTTAAAGCTTCATCATTGAGCGCTGCATAAGGGCAAGATTTTTTAAGCTCTTTGCTTAAGACATTTCCGCTTTCATCAATGCTTACGCGAATTCTTACAACGCCTTCTTGTTTTTGCATTATCGCTTCTTGAGGATATTTTTTAAATTTAGTCAAATGAGCCATAAGCAAAGCTTGATAGCTTTTAACTTGTTCTTTGGCATTGCCACTTACTATAGTTTGTGTTTTATCTTCATTACTTTGTAGCGGAGCACTGAGCGATTCATTTTTAAATTTTGAATTTTCACTTGCATTAGCTATTTCTTTTTGAGCTTGGTTTTCATCTTGCTTTTCAATCTTTTTTTGAACTTTTAATACAGCATTTTTATCTTGAGAATTAAAACTTATTCTTTCGTCTTGTTTTTTGTTTTTATCTTGAGAATTACTCTTTTTTTGATCAATCGAAACTTCTTTTAATTCCCCGATAGGAAGCTCTGATACCATCATAATGGAAGTAAATTTCACTCCTTGTTTAAAATCAACACCGCTTGATTTTTCTTGAGTATAGAAAGAAAAAAGAAAAAACATTAATACCAAAGCATGCAATATTAAACTCGACACCAATCCAAAAATCATACCAGATTTCATAATTAATCCACCTTCTTACTTGAAAGGGCTATTTTTCCATAGCCATTCTCTTTTAATTTTTGCATTACTTGCATAATATCTTCATACTTTACACTTTTATCGATATGAAAATAAATAATTTCTTCTTTATTGCCTTTGGTTTTTATATCTAAAGCACTTGAAAGATTTTCTAGGCTTAATTTATCATCATTAATAGCCAAAGTATTATCGGTATTTAAATAAAGTATGATGGGATTTTTAAGCTTATCCTCTGCTTGCTGCGAACTCTTAGGCAGTTCTATCTTAATAGAACTTGTAATAAGAGGAGTAACAGCCATAAAAACGATCAATAATACAAGCATAATATCTATAAAAGGAGTTATATTGATCTCACTTAACTCCTCTTCTTTGTGAGCCATTTCAGTTTTTATCATTAAAATAACTCCTATGAAAAAGTATATAAACAAAATTTGCAAGCTCGTCTAAATGGTGCATAAGTTTTAAATTTTTTCTTGTAAGATAATTATAAAAAAGCACCGCAGGAATAGCAGCTACCAAGCCAAAAGCTGTAGCAAACAAGGCTTCAGCTATACCCGGTGCAACGACTGCTAAGGAGGCATTACCAAGATTGGCTATACCTATAAATGCATTCATAATCCCCCAAACTGTTCCAAAAAGCCCTATAAAAGGTGCGCT
This sequence comes from Campylobacter sp. 110, assembly GCF_002383965.1. Lineage (NCBI taxonomy): Bacteria > Pseudomonadati > Campylobacterota > Epsilonproteobacteria > Campylobacterales > Campylobacteraceae > Campylobacter > Campylobacter sp. 110. The sequence goes on from NZ_NXBD01000042.1 coordinate 150,385, forward strand.
AGCACCTATACTCGCAAGCAAACTCAAGCCATTTTTGCTTGCTGTGATTTGCTTTGAGATGGTATTTTGCAAACGCAATTCTATACGCTCTTTTATGTGATCATTTTTATATTCACTTTTTTCAAGCTCATCTTGAATTTCTAAAGATAAAACACCTGCAAAATCCTTTGTCTGATCTAATTCATTGAGATTTTTTAATTCTTTTATCTTTTGTATGGATGAGTCTAAATTTTTTTTCATAAAATAAAATTGCATAAGCTTGGAAATAAAAACTGCCCATGCTAAAATGGAAAATAAAACCAATATATAAATAACACCTTTTACCACCTCATCAGCATTTTGATAAAGACTAGAAAGAGAAAGCTCTATTTTAGGTGCTTTGGTTTCTATCTTAGAAGAATCAAAAGATAAATTTGTATCTGTTGCATTTAAATTTAACAATAAAAAACAAAATAAAAATATTTTTTTTAGCATTTATGTATTTCCTTAATATTTATATTCAAAACTTACTATAAAGGTGCGACCGCGAGCAGAGTTATTATAAATATAAATAGGATTAAATAACCCTCCAACATTTTGACTATCACCAGTATTATAAGCATAAAGCGCATCCATATAGTTTTTGTCAAATAAATTTTGTACTTCTGCTTTGATTGTAAAGTTTTTCAAAATTTTATAATTTGCATAAAGATCAACGATAGTTGGTATTTTTGGTAATTCATCTGTAGTTTTAAGCGGAGCTATAGCATCAGGATTGTTTGGATCATCATCTAAACTGCCTACAGGAGCTATTCTCTTTGCTTTTCCTGTGTATTTAGCAAGAACACCTAAAGTCAGCTTTTCTTCAAATAATCTTACACCCATATCAAGATTAGCATAATGCTCTGGAAGTTGAGCAAATTGGCTTTGGCCTGATTGGGCTCCACCTGTTTCTAAAGATTCTGTATCTGAAAATTTATGCTTGGATTTTTGATAAGTATAAGATAGTATAGAATAAAAAAATCCTGTATCATATTTGAATTCAAGCTCAACTCCGTGGAATTTAGCTTTTTCATCATCATTTAATTGCATAAGAAAGATAGCATCGTCAGCTTTTTGCCAATATCTTCTATTGTAAATATAATTTTTTACCTGAGTATCATAATAAAGCACTTTAAAACCTAAAGTATCACTATCATTTAAAATTTCATGTGCAAAAGAATTAAAACCGATTTGATAAGTATTTGCACTTTCAGCCCTTAAAAATGTGTTCATATTATGCTCAAAACTTGCATCATGGGTGAAAAAATACTCTTGGACATTTGGAATTCTATGGTTTTTAGAATAAGAAATAAAAGGATTAAAAAGCGGATGGATATCTGCTGAAAGCATCAAAGAATAATTAAAATTACTGTAATCCTTTTCTAAATTTGTCGCATTTTTTGGCTGACAATAAGGATTAGCTGCGCTACAAACTCCTTTATACCCACTTAGTTGTGCATTGATCCAATTAACATTAGAATTTAAAGTAAAAATTCCCTTTGTAAAACTCGTATCCAAATAAAGGGCTTTGACATCTTGTTTTCCTTTAGGATAAAAACTAGTTAAAATATAAGGCAAAAGCACTCTATCTTGTGGAAAATCATTACTATAACGATTGTTTAAAATATTAACCCCATAAGTAAAATACAAATTTGAATCTTGTGAAAATTCTTTATTCATGGTATTGCTAAGATCAAAAGTTACCGCTCGATTTTTAGTCTTAACTCCACTCATATCGTGATAACCCCAAGTGCTGCCTTGATTATACTTTTGCTTTCCATCATTGTAAGCAAATAAAAATTTTAAATCCAAAAGATTAGAATCAGGATTTAAACGATAGTCAATTTGATAAGTATCATTTGTAATCTTTCTACCCGCAAGATTGTTCTTATAAGCTCTATAGTTTAAAATCGCCTCACTAATATCGGATTTGTATTCTACTTTAAAGAGTTGACTTCTAGGCTGATTATAAAGATTATTTGGGTTTATAGGTGCTGCTAAATTATCATCTGGAATGCCATCATCATCAGTATCGATTGGGGGCTTTTGATCGCCTATATAGCCTCCACCTCCAATTTTATAATTTTGAGAAACATTTTGCCCACTATAAGCAAATAAAACGCCCAAGCTAGCATTATTTTCTAACATAGTTTTTCCTGCTATAGCGCCCATAAAATCAGGTCCTATAGCATTACTACCATAAGAGTATTTTCCTAAAAGGCCAAAAACTCTTCCTTCTTGCACTATATCATCTACGCCTATAGTTCTAAAATTAGCTGAACCCATTAAAGCATTAGCTCCATTTGCCCCGCTAAAAGTTCCACGATTAACATCTAAGGCAACTAAAAAATTTTTATCTATTGGGGCTGTAAAACTTGAAGTTCCAATTTGTCCATGGAAGCTATCATCGCTTGCAGAGCCAAAAAAAGTCTGAGTTACACCATCAATTTGGGTATTTACTCTTCCAAGTCCTGTCATACCGCGAATATTTACCGAAACTCCACCTTGTGCTTGATCTACTTGAGTGTATGCACCAGGAACACTACGCACTATAGAATCTATACTCTGGGTACTTGAATTTAAATTATCTCTTGTGCTTGTTGCTCCAGGAGTTACAAAGGGCTTTTCATCGTTTTTGATTTTTGAGCCTGAAATTTCAAGACTATCAAATTCTAATTCTTCAGAAAAAGCAAAACTAGCAAAACATAAACCTACAGCACAAAATAAACTTAATTTTTTCATTCCTCCCCCTTATAAATCAAAACATAATCACTGTCTTTTAAATCTATTTCTCCATAGCTTAAATTCACTACAACTATTTTTTTACTGCTTTTAAAATCTTGTATATGTAAAGGAATTCCTATTTTTTTACTTGTATGATAGCTTCCAGCTAGCAATAAAACTTTATTTACATGATGAACCAATACATCAGCCATACGCCTGTCTTTGAATTGTTGAATTTCCACCAATTTATCTAGTAATTCTTTATTTTCTTGAGGATTTAATTTATGACTTAAGGATATAATGTCAAAAATTTGTTTTTTTACTTCATTTGTGGTTGAAACATAGCCCTTTAAGGGCTGAACTCCATTATAAATACTTGTAATTTCTGAGCGTGAAAGATTTGCGCCTAATATTTTTGCTCTTGAATAAAAAACTGCATTGACAAATTGATCATAATCTTTCCATTTCCAGCCCTTATCCCAATTTAACGCATTAGTAAGTTCATTGGTTTTAATGGTTTTTTTATTTTTAAAAGCTTTATCTAAGTGATTTTGCTCTGTGCTTGCTAACATTTCTAAAGCCACATCAAAGCTTATATTTTGAGAACTTAAATTTCCTTCTAAAGCATTAAAAATCATAACTTGACTTATCTTGTGTTTTGTTTCATCGTGTTTTTCACCAAGCAGTATCACATCTGCTTTTAATAATTCTAAAATCATATCTTCAAAAGAAATCTTTTTTTGAGTATGAGTATCAAGTATATAAAAATCTTTATTTTCTTGAAGTTGAGGTGATTTTTGTAAAACAGCACAAGCGCTCAACATAAAGCTTATAAATAGAATGTTTAAAATAGTATAAAATTTCATTGTTATTGTTACTTTCTTAGTGGTTTATTTTTGATATTGAATATTAATATTTTATATATAAAAATACTCTTAAATATTTATATTAAATTTAATTATTTATAATTAGTATCAAAATTAATTATAATAAAATGAAAATACTTATCATTAGAAAAATCATTAAGTTACTTTATATTTACTTTTTAATATTAATATCTTTTATCAAAAATTAGTCTAATTTTAATCATAAAAAAGGGGAGAAATAATGAAAAAATTAGTTTTATTTTTATTTTGTTTAGGTTTTGCATTTGCGTGCTCTGAACATTCTAATGCTGATTTTAAAGATCATGATAAAACTAACTATAATTCTCAATATAAGGACAAATAATGAAAAAAATCTTTTCTTTATGTTTATTAGGTTTTTCTTTACTAGGTGCTGCAGAACTTAACATTTACTCAGCAAGACATTACGATGCTGATTTTCAGATCATTAAGAAATTTGAAGAAAAAACGGGCATTAAAGTCAATCATACTCAAGCTAAAGCTTCAGAGCTCATCAAAAGACTTTCGCTTGAAGGAAGCAATTCGCCTGCTGATATTTTTATAACAGCCGATATATCCAATCTTACAGAAGCAAAAAATTCTGGACTTTTAAGCCCCGTTAAGTCAAAATATTTAGAAGATACTATACCCGCTCATTTAAGAGATAAGGATGGAGAATGGTTTGCGATTACAAAAAGAGCAAGGATTATCGCTTATAATAAAAATGCAAATACAGACATTAGTAAAATGAAAAACTATGAAGATTTAGCTAAGCCTGAATTTAAAGGGCAAATCGTTATGAGAAGTGCTACAGCTCCTTATAGCAAAACTCTTTTAGCTTCTATTATAGCTAATGATGGAGATGAAAACGCTAAAGCATGGGCTAAGGGCGTGCTTGACAATCTTGCGACCAAGCCAAAGGGTGGAGATAGGGATCAAGCCAGACAAGTTTTTGCAGGTGAGGCTAAATTTGCTGTTATGAATACTTATTATATAGGGCTTTTAAAAAATTCTAAAAATCCAAAAGATGTAGAAGTTGGAAATTCCTTAGGTATTATTTTTCCAAATCAAGACAATAGAGGAACCCATATAAACATTAGCGGTATTGCTATGACAAAATCAAGTAAAAATCAAGAAGCTGCTAAGAAATTTATGGAATTTATGCTAACTCCAGAAATTCAAAAAATTCTCACTGATAGCAATTATGAATTTCCTATAAGAAATGATGTAGAATTAAGCCAAACGGTAAAAGATTTTGGAACTTTTAAAGAAGATCAAATACCTGTGAGTCAAATAGCAGAAAATATTAAAGAGGCTGTTAAAATTTATGATCAAGTCGGTTTTAGATAATGCTTAAAACCCTAAAATATTACAAGATAGGGGCAATTTTACTTGCCCTTTTTCTTACTTTGCCTATTTTTGGTATCTTTGCTGAGCTTTTTTATATTCTTTTTCAAAATTTCAATACAAGCAATTTGGCTGAAATTTCATCTATTAAAGAAAATTTGAGTCATTTTTTTGATTATTTGTTTTTAAAATTCATCAAAGATACTTTGATAGTTAGTATAGGGGTGTTATTGTTAAGTTTGATTTTAGGTGTAAGTAGTGCTTATTTGATGGCAAATTATAATTTTTACTTTTGCAGGATTTTAGAAAAATTACTTATTTTACCCTTGGCAATACCTGCTTATATTTTAGCTTTTGTATATGTTGGGATTATGGATTTTCAGGGCTTTTTTCATGAAATTTTTGGTTTTAGGATAGATTTTTTCAACCATTATGGAGTTATTTTTGTCTTAGGAATTTCTTTATATCCTTATATTTACTTATTTGCTAAAACCGCTTTTAAAAGCGAAGCCATAGAAGCTTATGAAGTAGCTAAAATTATGGGATATTCTGAATTTAGAATTTTTTCACGCGTCATGCTTTTAAGTGCAAGGCCTGCTATTTTTTCTGGAGCCTTGCTTGTGTTGATGGAAACTTTAAGCGATTATGGAGCTTCGGCTTATTTGGGAGTAGATACCTTTTCGGCAGGGATTTTTAAACTATGGTATGATTTAAATGATTCTTATTCATCGAGTATTTTATCAGGAATTTTGATGATTTTTGTTTTTTTAATCATGTATATAGATTATTATTATAAAAACAAGCATCATTATAGTTTTAATCAAAATTTAACTCTTTTTATCAAAAAAAGGAAATTAAGTCATATAAAGCAAATTTTAGCCTGTTTTTATTGTTTTATCATCGCTTTATTAGGATTTATCTTGCCTTTTATATGGCTTGTTTATTGGGGGCTAAAAGATTTTAAACTTTTTGAAGCAGAATTTTATATCATTAGTTTTCAAACCATTATACTAGCTTTCATCACAGCTTTGATTACGACTTTACTGGCTTATTTTTTAATGTTTAGCTCAAGAATCATAAAAAATAATTTTTTCAGCCTATGCATCCTTGAGCTAAGTTCTTTGGGTTATTCTATACCCGCAGCTGCTTTAGGGATTAGCATGATTGTCCTTTTCGTGTTTTTAGATAAAATTTTTCATCTTAATTTATTAGGCACTTCATTGATTATTTTAGTTTTTGCTTATATTATTCGTTTTCTAGCGAGTGCAATTTATTCTTTAGAAGGGGGTTGTAATAAAATCCATCTTAACACCGATGAAGCAAGTTTAAATTTAAGGCCTAGCTATTTGATCTTATTTTTTAAAATTCATACTCCTTTAATGAAACATTTTTTATTTTTGGCTTTTATCATTGTTTTTATCGATACTATAAAAGAACTTCCTTTGAGTAGAATTTTAGCTCCTTTTGGTTTTGAAACTCTAAGCGTAAAAGCTTTTTGGTTTGCAAGCGATGAAAGAATTTATGATGCTGCTTTGCCTTCGCTGCTCATTGTTTTACTTTCTTTAATAGTTGTTATTTGGATGGATAAAATCACAAGGAAAGATGATGTTAGAAATTAAAAACCTATCAAAAAATTTTGGCAAAATACAAGCTTTAAAAAATATCAATCTTCATGTTAAAGAAGGAGAATTTTTAAGCATTTTAGGAGGGAGCGGAAGTGGTAAAAGTACACTTTTAAGAATCATCGCCAAGTTAGAACAAGCGAGCTCTTGTGAATTTTTAAAATGCAAGGGTGAAGTGGCGATGATGTTTCAAAACTATGCTTTATTTCCCCATTTAAATGTTGAAAAAAATATACTTTTTGCACTCTATGATAAAAAAGATAAAAAACAAATTTTAGAGGATTTGTTAAAAACCTTTGAAATTGAAAATTTAAGATATAAGAAAATTGATGAAATTTCAGGCGGACAAGCTCAAAGAGTGGGTTTTGCTAGAGCAGTAGCAAGAGGCTGTAAACTTTTGCTTTTAGATGAACCTTTTTCTAATTTAGATCAGAATTTAAAACAAGACTTAAGAAGAGAGCTAAAAAAACTCATACAAAAACAAAAAATTACAGCCATTATGGTAACTCACGATATTGAGGATGCTTATTGTATGTCTGATAAAATCGCCTTTCTTGATAAAGGAGAAATTCTAGCTCATGCAGATCCTAAAGAGCTTTATTTTAAGCCTAATCATAAAAGTGCTAGAATTTTACCTGATTTAAATATCATAGAAGAAGAGCTTGATTTAGAAGATGAATTTTTTCAGTGGATCGCTTCGAAAAATTATACTTTTGGCTATGCAGAACTTAAAATAGGAAATCGTTTTGAAGCTACAATTTTGCAAAAAGAATTTTTAGGAGCTTTTTATAGACTCAAAGTAAGATATAAAAATATAGATTTTTTTATGTTGCTAAGCTCAAATTACATGCTAAAAGAAAAAATAAATTTTGATATTATCAATTTTTAGCTAAAATTCCTAAAATTTCTTTAAGGACACGACCAATGAAAAATCTTTTAATCATAGGTGCAGGCGGAGTAAGTCGCGTAGCTACCGTAAAATGCGCAATGAATTCAGATACCTTTAGTAAAATCACTCTAGCAAGTAGAACCAAAAGCAAATGCGATGAAATTGCTAGTTTTATCAAAGAGCGTCTAGGAGTAGAAATTCAAACCGCACAAATTGATGCAGATGATAGCGATGCGGTTGTACAGCTTATTAAAAAAACAGGGGCGCAAATTTTGCTTAATGTAGCTTTGCCTTATCAGGATTTAAGCTTGATGGATGCTTGCATAAAAGCAGGAATTGATTATGTTGATACAGCAAACTATGAGCATCCAGATCTAGCTAAATTTGAGTATAAAGAACAATGGGCAAGAAATGATAAATTTAAAGAAGCAGGAATTTTAGGACTTTTAGGAAGTGGGTTTGATCCTGGCGTTACAAATGTTTTTTGTGCTTATGCGCAGCAAAATTTATTTGATGAAATTTCTTATATAGATATTTTAGATTGTAACGCAGGCGATCATGGCTATGCTTTTGCGACTAATTTTAATCCCGAAATCAATCTTAGAGAAGTTTCTGCTAAGGGACGCTACTGGGAAAAAGGCGAGTGGATAGAAACCGAACCGATGGAAATAAAAATGGAATGGGATTATCCTGAAGTAGGCGTAAAAGATAGTTACTTACTTTATCACGAAGAGCTTGAAAGCTTGGTAAAAAATATCAAGGGCTTGAAGAGAATTCGCTTTTTTATGACTTTTGGACAAAGTTATTTAACCCATATGAAATGCCTTGAAAATGTCGGAATGCTAGGTATAAAACCTGTGATGCATCAAGGTAAAGAAATCATTCCTATAGAATTTTTAAAAACCCTACTTCCTGATCCTGCAAGTTTAGGTCCTCGCACAAAAGGTTATACCAATATAGGTTGTGTAATCCGTGGTATAAAAGATGGCAAAGACAGACAAGTTTATATTTATAATGTTTGCAATCACGAAGAATGTTATAAAGAAACCGGCGCACAAGCGGTAAGCTACACTACAGGAGTTCCTGCGATGATAGGTACAAAACTAATCGCTAAAGGAATTTGGCAAGGAAAAGGTGTGTTTAATATGGAAGAATTTGACGCAAAACCTTTTATGGATGAGCTTAATTCTCAAGGACTTCCATGGAAGATTATCGAAATGACTCCAAGTTTAGGAGAGTAAAAAGGCATCTTTGAAGATGCCTTGTATTATTTTACAGGGTGAAGTTCGTTTGCATAAAAGCTAACTGATCCCATACCTTCTTTTAAAGCCCATTCATAAGCTTTTGCTACAAATTCCCAGTTAATATGAGCATAGAATTTTTCTAAATACGCAGGACGCGCATTGCGATGATCTACATAATAAGCATGCTCCCAAACATCCACAACAAGTAAAGGAACCTTATCTTCAGTGATAGGCGTAGCTGCATTTGAAGTACCCACAAATTCTAATTTTTGATTTTTAGTATTATAAACTAACCAAAACCAACCTGAACCAAAAACCCCTGTCGCACCTTTGATAAATTCAGCTTTGAAATTCTCTAAAGAATCAAATTCTTTTTCTAAGGCTGCTTTAAGATCGCCTTTTGCTTCACAGGCGCTTGGAGTAATGCAATCAAAATAAAAATCATGATTATAAACTTGAGCAGCATTGTTAAATACTCCACCACTTGAACTTTTAATAATGCTTACAAGATCTTTACTTGCAAATTCAGTATCTTTGATAAGATTATTAAGATTTGTTACATAAGTATTGTGGTGTTTTCCATGATGATAACTAAAAGTTTCAGCACTTAAAAAATCACCAAAAGCATTGGTATCATAAGGTAATTTTCTTAATTCAAACATAATTTCTCCTTTAATTTAGTAGTTTGACAAAATATTGTAGCATAAAAATTATATAAAAAGACTAAGAAAGTCTTTAATTATTTCTTTAAATTTCCAAGACATTTTTTAAGAGAAAAAATTAAGAATTTTATGAAAATTATCTTTTTTAATACCTACAAAAACAAGATAAATATCTACAAGCTTCCAAATGCTAGCAACAACAAACATTAAAGCAAAAATGGCAAAATAATCTATAAAAATCGAATGATTGTCATTTAACAATGCTATCAAGATAGCAAAAGTAGCAAATAAAGGTATTATAAAAAAAGCTAATTTAATACAAGCTAACAAGATATCGCCCTTATAAAATCTATCAACCCCAAATAATCCCACAGTTATACTTAATACAAGGCCAACCAAAGGATTTTTAAGAGAGATAGCATAAAGAGCACTTAGATCTTTTTGGCTTTTTTTAATTCTTCCTCTAAGATAAATAGCCTTTCTTCGGGAATCTTATCTTTAAATATGAGCAATATCGTTTTATCTTGCTTCATTGTAAAACTTCAAAAATTTTTTTAAGATTATTTTGACAAATATCTTTCCATACCAAAAAATAATCCAAAATCACCCAAACACTTAGCATGAAAACTAAAATTATAAAAATTAACATAGCGCTTTCATCATTTTTATCTTCTGCTATTATTAAACCTATAGAAACAAGTATTGCTGATATGATTTTAAGTATACCTAAAATTATATTGCCATTATAAATTCTATCTAAACCAGGAAGCAAAAAAAGCAAATAAAAGTCCATATAGGGGATTTTTCAGTTTAGTAAACAAAAGCTTTTCTTTTTGTTCTTCGCTTGCTTTTTCTAAACTTTCCTTAAGAAAAATTAAAGAATCCTTTGGAATTTTATCTTTAAAATATAACAAGAAAAAATTGGTATCATGGCTCATTTGTTTATTAATCCTCATCATTCTAATAAAACAAAAAATTCTACAAATAAAATTCTTATAAGTTTATAAATCCATTTTTATGAAAAACAATAAAAATATTAAGCAAAAATCCTAAAGAACATCTATGATTGATTTCGGAAATATTAAAAAAGGATTTAAGTGGTGACCCATACGAGACTCGAACTCGTGTTACCGCCGTGAAAGGGCGATGTCCTAACCGCTAGACGAATGGGCCACGTTTAAAAGGAGTAAAAATAAAAATGAAGTTGAATTATATATTTTTTATTCTTAAAGTTTAATTAAATATAATCCACTGCTATAAATTTTTAATCATAATTTCATTAAAAAAATTAATTAAGAAAATTTTTATTATAATTCTCAACTTTTACATCTTTCATAGGAGTCATCATGGATTTTTATAGTCTTATTCTTTTATCCTGTGCACTAGCGATGGATGCTTTTGCTGTATCTTTATGTAAGGGATTTAGTGTTAAAAAATTGAATTTAAAACACTATATTATTACAGGAGTTTATTTTGGTGGTTTTCAAGCTTTAATGCCAGCTATTGGATATGCTATAGGTATCACTTTTGCATCTTTTATTGCAAGTATTGATCATTGGATAGCCTTTGTTTTACTTTCTTTAATTGGGCTAAAAATGATTAAAGAATCTTTTGAGAATGAAAATTGCGACACCAATTCAAATCAATTTGGATTTAAAATCATGTTTGCCTTAGCTGTAGCTACAAGTGTTGATGCCTTAGCTATAGGAGTTAGCTTTGCCTTTTTAGATGTTGATTTGTTTTTGGCATTATTTTTAATAGGCTCTATTACTTTTATCTTATGTGCTATTGCTTTAGAATTAGGCAATAAATTTGGCACTCGCTTTAGAAACAAAGCTGAATTTTTAGGAGGAGCTGTTTTGATAATCTTAGGGATAAAAATTTTAGTTGAGCATTTATTCTTTAGCTAAAAATTTATTTCTAAGTAATTCTAGGGCTTTAGAAAATTCCAAAGGAGTGCTTTGGAATTTTTTATTAAAAGTTCTTTGACGCTTGGCAAGCTGTGATGTATGTATACTAATCAAACTTTCAAGCTCTTTTAAAGAAATTTTATTTTCTAAATACTCTTTACATTCCTTAAGCCCTATAGAATTTAATGCTTTAAGATTGTTGTCAAAATTTGAAAAAAGCATTCTTGCTTCTTCTATAAGCCCACTATCAATCATTTCTTTTGTTCTTGCTTCTATGCGCTTTCTTAGAATTTCCCTATCCCATACAAGTTCATAAATTTCAATATCCTTAAGCACTCCATCTTTTTGTGTTCTTTTTAAAAAATCACTAGGAATTTCCTTTGTATTTTCATAAATGCTTAACCATTTTCTAAGACGATAAGTATCATTTTTTTCTATTTTATAAGCCGGATCAATTTTTAACAAAAGGGTATAAATTTCATCATTACTTAGAATGCTAGTTGTATCTTGAATTTTTTGACTTAAACCATCTATCATCGTTTTTAGATAAAAGCCTGTTCCACCCACTATAATCAAAGGCAAATCATTCATAAGAGCAAATTCTTTTGCTTTTTGGTATTCTCTTATAAATAATTCTACATTAAAATGCTTATCAACACTTAATAAATTTACTCCAAAGTAATTTAAATTCATAAGCTCATCTTTAGATGGCTTAGCATTAGCTATATTGATTTCTTTATAAACACAAAGACTATCAAGGCTTAAAACCACTGCATTAAATTCTTTAGCTAAGGCATTTGCTATATAAGTCTTTCCGCTGGCTGTGGTTCCTATAAGTGCGATTTGAAAAAACATGTGATAATTTATCCTAAAATTTATGAAAATTTTAGTAAAATCATAGCAAAAAATATTTTAAAGTGGAAACATGAATATAATTTGGAATAAATTTAAAGATATTTTAGAACTTGTGGTATTTAAGCATTCTATTTTTGCCTTGCCCTTTTTATTTTCATCTATGATAGTGGCTTCAAAACTCGTTAATGATAGCGCTTGGTTTGGTTTTAAGGCTTTGATTTTGGGTATTATTTGTGCTGTAAGTGCAAGAAATTTTGCTATGGCAACGAATCGTTTAATGGATGAAGATATCGATAAAGACAATCCTCGCTGTGCAAATCGTCCTAATGTCAGTGGAAAAATAGGACGCAAAAGCGTTTGGATTTTTATCATCCTTAATGCAATTATTTTTATAGTATGTTCTTATTTTATCAATACTTTGGCTTTTTATCTCTCTTTTCCTGTACTTTTTGTATTAGCAATTTACTCTGCTTTTAAACGCTTTAGTTCTTTAGCGCACTTGGTTTTAGGATTTTGTTTAGGACTTGCACCTATTGCAGGTAGTGTAATAGTCATGGGTGAAATTCACATTTATAGCGTGATTTTATGCTTAGGGGTCACTTTTTGGACGGCTGGATTTGACTTACTTTATTCTTTACAAGATATGGAGTACGATAAAAAAGTAGGGCTTCATTCTATCCCTGCTAAATTTGGCTCTAAAGCGACATTATTTATCTCAGCTTTTTGTCATATATTAGCAGTATTGTTTTGGTTGCTTTTTGTTTGGCAGGTTTGGGGAGTAGCACTTGGAAATATCGCATTACTTGGAGTGATTATCAGCGGCATTATTTTAGCTTTTGAACATAAAATCGTACATAAAAATTTTGCTCACATTGATAAAGCATTTTTTACTTTAAATGGATATTTAAGTATAATATTTTTTATTTTTATTTGGATTGATTTAGTATGGAAATAAGTCTTTTTAAAGCAGGCTTTGAAGCTTCTTTAGAGTGTTGTGATATTGAAAACAACCACTTTTTACAAGAATATTTAAAATTAGGTGCCATTTCTCAACTTTCAAAGTGGAAAAAACTCGCCTTGCGTGTGGATTTTGATGAGGGTGAGAAAATCATTTTTGATTTACTTTTGAGCTTAAAAGAAGATATTTTAAGACTTGAGGATTCTTTGGATAAAAATAAAGATCTTTTAGCACTCAAACAAAAAGGCGTGGTTGAATCTTTAAATTTTGAGTATTTAAATTTTTTAGATGAAATTTTAGAAGAAGGAAAAGAGTATTACATAAGATTTGATCTTAATAATCAAAAAATGGCTATTTTTGCTAAAGCTCAAAATAAAAAATTAGCCCAAATTATCAAAATAAAACCCGAAGATAGGATAGCTTTTGATGCTTTTGTGGTTCAGTTGCAAAGAGATATGATAAGAAATAAAAAGGACAAAAATGAGTAACGATGTGCTTTATTTAGTTTTTATGATCGTGCTTTTGGTTGCAATATTAGCTTATATGAATATCAAAGATAAAGAAAGCAATGCAAAAATAAACAAACTCCAAGGCGTGGTTGAAGATATCACAAAAGAACTTCATTATTTGCGTAAAGAATTGGGTGTCAAAGATGAGGGTGATCAAGAGGAAGAGGATTATAAAATCACTTTATTAAAAGAAGAAATTCAAATCACGCTTGAAAAACAAATCAGTGCAAAAATTACTCCTGTTTTAAGAACTTTAAAAACCATGGAGTATATTATAGAAGATTTTCAAAATGAACAACAAAATCGTATTTTAAATTTGGAACAAAAGGCACAAAGCATGACAAAGCTAACGCCAAATTATGATACTGAAGAACAAAAAATTGTGGATTTGTTTAAAGAGGGAAAAAGTATAGAGCAAATTGCAAAAGATTTACGCATAGGCACGGGAAATGTCGAGCTTGTTTTAAAATTTAAACAACTTATCAAATAATCGCAAGGGAGGGTAAAATGTTAATTGATCAGTTTGGTAGAAAAATTAATTATCTTAGAATATCAGTAACCCAAAGATGTAATTTTCGTTGTCTTTATTGTATGCCAAAAATTCCTTTTAATCATCAACCTAAAGAAAATTTACTGAGCTTTGAAGAGCTTTTTTTGTTTGTTAAAGTGGCTATTGATGAAGGGATCGAAAAAATTCGTATCACTGGAGGAGAGCCTTTATTGCGTAAAGATTTAAGTGTGTTTATAAAAATGATAAATGATTATAAAAAAGATCTTGACTTAGCCATTACAACGAATGGTTTTTTATTAAAAGATTTTGCTAAAGATCTTAAAGATGCTGGACTGAAGCGTTTAAATATCTCTCTTGATACCCTAGAAAGCAAAAAAGCAAAAATTCTCGCGCAAAAAGATGTTTTAGATAGTGTCTTAGCGGGGATTGATGAGGCCTTAAGCGTAGGTTTAAAAGTCAAGCTAAACACTGTTGTGTTAAAGGGTTTAAATGATGATGAGTTGATACCTCTTTTGGAATTTGCAAAATCAAAAAATATTCAAATTCGCTTTATAGAATTTATGGAAAATATACACGCTTATGGGAAATTACAAGGTCTAAAAAGAGATGAAATCATACAAATTCTAAGTCAAAAATATCAAGTAAAACTCATTAAAAAAGCTGAAAAAGCTCCTGTGAGTATTTATAGTGCGGATGGTTATAAATTTGGGATTATAGATCCACATAGCCATGAATTTTGTGATTCTTGCAACCGCATTCGCTTAAGCGCTGAGGGTTTACTTATACCTTGTCTTTATTTTGATGAGGCTTTAAGCATTAAAGAAGCAGTGAGAAAAGGTGATATTAACGCTGCTGCAAACATTTTACAAGAAGTATTACGCAATAAACCTGAAAAAAATAGATGGAGTGTGGTAGATAACGAAACTTCATCTCGCGCTTTTTATCAAACCGGAGGTTAAATTTGCAACTTGTTGAAAGTTTTTTAAGTATACAAGGAGAAGGCAAATATAGCGGAAAACTAGCCATTTTTATGCGTTTTGCAGGATGTAATTTTAATTGCTCAGGCTTTGGGGTAAAGCTTATTAAAAATGGAAAAACTCTTAAAGGTTGCGATACTATAAGGGCAGTTTTTACTAAAGAATTTAATGAAGAATATGAAATTTTAAATGCAAGTGAACTTTTTAAACGCGTGCTTGATTTAAAAAAAGATTTTAATCCTATTGTGGTGATTACTGGAGGAGAACCCTTAATCCATCATGAAAATCCAGAATTTATCGATTTTATCCAAGCTTTATTGAAAAATAATTTTGAAGTGTATTTTGAAAGCAATGGAAGCATAGAACTTGATTTTGAAAAATATCCTTTTTATAAAGAATGTATTTTTGCTTTAAGTGTCAAGCTTCAAAATAGCGGGATGAGTAAAGAAAGAAGATTAAATATCAACGCTCTTAAAGCTTTTAAGCAATACGCTAAAGATAGTTTTTATAAATTTGTTTTAAATTCTAGTCAATTAGAAAGTTCAGCATTAGAAATTTTAGAAATTTTAGAAAAAGCGCCTAATGAAATTTTTTGTATGCCCATGGGGGAAAATGAGCAAAATTTAAAACAAAATGCTTTAAAAATAGCCGAGTTTTGTATTAAAAATGGTTATAATTATTCTGATAGAATCCATATTCGTCTTTGGAATGATAAAGAGGGTGTATGATTATAAGAAAATTATTTGAATTTGAAAATGCTCATATTGTTAGATTTTGTTCTTCAAGTCGTTGTAAAAGTAGTATTCATGGACATTCTTACAAGGTTGAGGTTTTACTTGAAAGCAAGTATTTAGATAATGCGGGAATGGTTTATGACTTTGGGCTTTTAAAAACCCATATGCGTCAAATTATTGACAGCTTTGATCATGCTATTACACTTTTTAATCAAGATGATGAATCTTATTTAAATGAAATGAAAAAATACTCGCAGCGCTGGATAAGCTTGCCTGTTAATGTCAGTGCTGAAAATTTTTGCCGTGTATTTTTTATTTTAATCGATGCTTTATTAAAACAAACCAAGATGATAAATGGCGAACAAGGTGTAAATTTGCAAAGCATTATAGTACATGAAACAAGAACAGGCTATGCACAAGGGTTTAAAGAAGATGCTTATAGTCCTACTATGCCAAAAATCACACTTGAAGATATAGAATTTTCACCTGCTATAAAAGCAGAATGGAATGATATAGAATTTTATGATAAGTTGAAAAATTTACACATTTTTACAAATCCTAAGGAGGTTTAATGGGTAAAAACTTAAGTATTTTAATAAGCTTATTTGCAGTTTTATTTTTAAACGCTTGTAGTGATGATAAAGAATTTAATCACAAAAACCAAAATACTACCGAAGAAATAGTACAAATTGAACAAAATGATGAAAAAACCGAATTTAGCGATACGAATTTGCCCTTACCGGTTGATGATGAGGCCAGTATCAGCGAAGACTATGATGTAAATCCAAGTGTTATTAATTCTTTATATAAACAAAAATGCGCTACTTGTCATGGAGAAAAAGGAGAAGTTAAAACCAAAAAAGGTATTGCAATTAAAAATTTAAGCAGTGAAAAATTTATTCAAAGACTTCAAAATTTAAAAGATGAAGCTCATAATTTCTTAACCCAAGAACAAAGAGAAAATTTAGCAAAATATATCAGCAAGGAGAAATAAATGGATAAAAGTTATGAATTTTTTTTAGCTCTACATCTTTATAGTCTTTATGCTAGTGGATTTTTAATGTTTTTTTATCTTGTCTTGACTCAAGGAAATTTTAAAACCGAATTTATATTTATCCGCAGAATCTGTTTGTTTTTACCTATATACTATGTTTTTTTAGCCTTGATGCTTTTTACAGGTTCTTTGCTTTTAGCGATTAAACAATTTCAAACACATTTAAATCTTTGGCTCATGATTTTTTCTTGGATTTTTATTTTTGCTTTAGCTATTTTTCATTTTATACAATTTAAAAAAGCTCGTAGATTAAGACGCTATATAACTTTTAGACGCATTAGTTTTATGATTTTATTTTGTGAACTTGTCCTTTTAATCTTACCTTTTTTAACAGGTAAATATTTATAAATGCAATTTTTATACCACAAGCAAGCAGGGGAAGAAATTTTAAAACTTAAGGGCGAAGAATTTGCTCACTTGAAAGCAAGAAGAATTAAAGAAAGTGAAATTTTATCTTTAAGAAATTTAGAGGATGATTTTATTTATGAATATAAAATTTCAAATTTAGATCGTAATTCTTGTTTGCTTTATTTTTTACATAAGCATTTTAAGTCTCATCCACAAAGCGAACTTGATTTAGCCTTGGCGGTTATTGATACTAAAATTTTGGAAAAAACACTTCCTTTTTTAAATGAACTTGGAGTTAAAAAATTACACCTTGTTTTTACTGAATTTTCTCAAAGAAATTTTAAACTTGATTTTGAGAGATTAGAAAAAATCATCATTTCATCTTGTGAGCAGTGCGGAAGAAGTCACAAAATGCAAATTCAAAGCTATAAAAATATACAAGAATTTAGCAAGGTTTTTCCTGATGCTGTTTTGGTTGATTTTGAAGGTGAGGTAAAGGAATTTGATAAAACTCGACTTTATTTTATAGGTCCAGAGGGTGGATTTAGCCCCAAAGAAAAACAAATGTTTAAAGAAAAAATTTGCCTTAAAGTTCCTAATATTTTGAGAAGTCAAAGTGCTGCCATTGCAGTGGCTGCAAAAATATTGCTTTAATTTTACTTAAATTAATGTTTTTTTTATATTAAATTTAATATAATCACCGCTTATTGTTTTAATTTTAAGGAAAAAGCTATGAAAAAAGAAATTCATCCAGAATATGTAGAATGCAAAGTTAGCTGCGCTTGTGGCAATACTTTTGTTACTAAATCAAACAAAAGTGAGTTAAGAGTTGATATTTGTTCGAGCTGCCATCCTTTCTTCACAGGTAGCGAAAAAATCGTAGATGCAGCAGGTCGTGTAGAGAAATTTAAGAAAAAATACGCAATGCAATAATTATGCTTTATTTTATTCCTACACCCATAGGAAATTTAAGCGATATTTCTTTTCGTGCTTTAGAGCTTTTAAAGACTTGCGATATTTTTTTTTGTGAAGATACAAGGGTAAGCAAGTCTTTACTTTCTTTACTTTCTTCTAAATTTGAAATCGATTTTGGAGATAAAAAATTTATATCTTTTCACACCCACAATGAAAAAAAAGTTTTAGAAAATTTAGACTTGGAATTTTTTAATCAAGACATTGCTTTTTTGAGTGATGCGGGTATGCCAGGGATTAGTGATCCTGGACAATTTTTAATTGATTTTGCTTTAGAAAATGATATTCAATTTGAAGTTTTACCCGGTGCTAATGCAGCTTTGGTGGCACTTGTAAGCTCGGCTTTGTGCAAAAAAGAATTTATTTTTATGGGTTTTTTAGCCAATAAAGGCAAAGAACGCCAAAAAGATATCCAAAAAATACTCAATCATCCTTATCCTAGTGTTATTTACGAATCTCCTAAACGCATCTTGTCTTTAATAGAACAAATAGCTATTTTAGATAGTCAAAGAGAAGTTTTTGCGATTAAAGAAATTTCTAAAAAATTTGAAGCCAAATTTAAAGGCAAGGCTATAGATCTTTTTAATGAATTAAAACAGGTAAATTTAAAGGGTGAGTGGGTTGTTGTGTTAGCTAAAAATGATAAAGATAACATTAGTCATTCCTTGTGTGAAAATGATATTTTAGAGCTTGAAATACCTTTAAAAACAAAAAGCAAGCTTTTGGCAAAGATGAATGGAAAAAATCCAAAAGAAATTTATCAAAAACTGCTTTTAAGTCAAAGTTAGGTAAAATTTAGAATGATAGTTTATGGAAAACAGATATTTTTTTATATTTTAGAACGACATAAAGAGCTTATAAATGAGCTTTATTTAGCTAAAGAGTGCGACAAAGAAACTTTTAAAAAAATTGCTAGTTCAGGCTTTAAGATCAAAAAACTTGATTTTAAAACAGCCCAAGCTTATGCTAAAGGCGGAAATCATCAAGGTTTTTTACTAGATATTAAAGAGTATGAATTTAAAGATTTGCACACTCTTAAAAAGGGTGAATTTATAGCTATTCTTTATGGTATCAGTGATGTTGGAAATATAGGAGCTATCGTAAGAACAGCTTATGCTTTAGGAGTGGATGGACTTATTTTTATCGGCGAAAGACTTGCGATGGAAGGCGTTATCCGCACGAGCAGTGGAGCGGCGCTAGATCTTGAAATTACTTTAAATAATGATATTTTTACCGTTTTAAATGAGCTTAAACAAGTAGGATTTAAGCTTTTTGCTAGTGCAAGTGGAGGTAAACAAATTCATCATTATAAAGTCGATGAAGGTAAAAAAGCTTTGATTTTAGGAAGTGAAGGTTTGGGATTAAGTGCTAAAATAATAAAAAAATGCGATGAATGTGTAGGCATAGAAATGAAAAATAATTTCGACAGCCTTAATGTCAGTGTAGCTTTTGCAATACTTTGTGATAGGATGATAAATGCTTAATTGGAAAAAAATTGAAGATTTAAATTTAAAAGAAGTTGCTGCTAGAACAAAAATTGAATTGGATTTTTTAGAAGCTTTAGTTAAAAAGGATTTTGCCACCTTAAATCGTTTTAATGTCCCTGGTTTCGTAAAAATTTTAAGTCGTGAATACGAACTTGATTTTACAGATTTTAATGAAGAATTTGAAACCTATCTCAATGAAAATAATCTTAACGATACAACCACCAAGCCTAAGATGATAACCCCTAAATTAGATGCTTATAGCCAAAAGTCAACTAGTTTTGTATCTTTTATAATTATAGTTATAATTATAGCACTTATAGGTTTTGGGATTTATTATTTTGATTATATTAAATCTTTTTTTCAAAAGGATCAAAACAACTCAAGTGCGGCCGTTGTAGATATTATCGGAAAAGCACAATCTAACCTAAAAGCTTTAGAAAATAATGTAGTTGTGATTGACAATCAAGCTGAAGAAAATGAAACAGAAGCCAATTTAACTCAAATACAAAATACAGAACTTAACAATACAAAAGAAGAAATAAAACAAATTTCTACCACACCAAATAATACAAATGCCAATGAAGAAAATTTAAGCACAAATGATTCTTTAGCAACAACAAATCAAGAAGTTGCAGAAGTCTCAAAAGCTCTCAATAAAGAAGCTCATTTTAAAGCTTCGGGTAAAATTTGGATAGGTTTGATTGATTTATCAAATTATAGAAAAACTGGTCTTGTAAAAGAAAATGATTTTAATCTTTCTTTAGAAGTAAATCGTTTGGTTTTAACAGGAGCTGCGGCTTTAAGTGTTTTTGATGAAAATGGAAAAGAACAAAAATTTCCTGCGGGAAATTCAAAGCGCTTTTTGATTAAAGATGGAAAAATTACAAGTATTTCGGCGGCTGAGTTTATGAAGTTAAACAAAGGTAAAGAATGGTAAAAAAAATCTTTATTTTTTTATTTTTAGCTAATTCTGTTTTTGCTGTTTCTAGTTTAGAGCTAGCGAAAAATTTAGTTGCTAATCCTTCTAAAGATTCTCAATTGCGTCTTTTGTTTCCTAGCTCCAGCTATATGGATAATAAAGGCAATCCAGACATAGCTAAAATTGCAAGAATTTTAAAAACCAATTCTTTAATCAACCTAACTCTACCAGAGCCTCGAACTTTAAAGCTTAATTTTAAAGCTAAAGCAGATTCTGTTGTATTTTTTAAGATTTTAACTGACGCACTTACAAATCTTGGATATATATATTTTATTCCTACGGATATGATTTTACGCGATGGCAATATAGACTATACCATACAAGTAGAATCTCAATACATTTTAGATCCAGGTGCCTTATACGCTCTTTTAAAAGATAATTCAGTTTATATAGACAATATCAAGCGCATAGGTACTTATGACTATGAGTATGATTTAAATTTTGAAAATGCTCAGCTTAATACTAATATTGATTTAAAACTTAATTCCACACAAGCTTTAGAAAGACCGCTTAAAGATTATGTATTTACTCTTCAAGGGGCTTCAAATTTGATGATTGATGCTCATGATGCTGATTTTTGGTTTCCTAAAGTGTTATTTTTAGATAAAAATTTAAATCTTATTAAAGCAGTCAAGAGTCAAGCTCAAAATAATCATTTTTCAGAGCTTATTCCAAGCGGTGCAGTTTATGCAATTGTAAGTGATATGTATAGTTTAGACAATATCCGAAGAGGTTTAAAAATCACCCTAAAAAAATAAAAAGGAAGAGAAATGTTTGATGAAATTCGTTTCAATACCATAGAAAGGCTTCCAAATTATGTTTTTGCAGAAGTAAATGCGATCAAAATGGCAGCAAGGCGTGCTGGAAAGGATATCATCGATTTTTCTATGGGAAATCCCGATGGTAAAACCCCTCAACATATCATTGATAAACTTTGTGAAAGCGCCAATAAAGACAAAACTTCGGGGTATTCTACCTCTATGGGGATTTATAAACTTCGCCTAGCTATTTGCAATTGGTATAAAAGAAAATACGGAGTAAATTTAGATCCTGAAAGTGAAGTAGTAGCGACTATGGGCTCTAAAGAGGGTTTTGTCAATTTAGCAAGAGCGATTATCAATCCAGGAGATGTGGCTATAGTGCCAGCTCCAGCTTATCCTATCCATACTCAAGCTTTTATCATAGCAGGAGGAAATGTAGCTAAAATGCCTCTTAAATATAATGAAAAATTTGAGCTTGATGAAAACAAATTCTTTGAAGATTTGGATAAAACCCTGCATGAAAGCATTCCGCGTCCAAAATATGTAGTGGTTAATTTTCCACACAATCCAACAACGGTAACTTGTGAAAAAAGTTTTTATGAAAGATTGGTTGCAACTGCAAAAAAAGAGCGATTTTATATTATTTCTGATATCGCTTATGCGGATTTAACTTATGATGATTATAAAACCCCTTCTATTTTAGAAGTAGAGGGCGCAAAAGATGTTGCTGTAGAAACCTACACTCTTTCAAAATCTTACAATATGGCAGGTTGGCGTGTGGGATTTACAGTTGGAAATAAACGCTTAGTAGCTGCTCTTAAAAAGATAAAATCATGGTTTGATTATGGTATGTATACCCCTATACAAGTAGCTGCTACCATAGCTTTAGATGGGGATCAAAGTTGTGTAGATGAAATTCGTGCTACTTATGATAAAAGAATGCATATCTTGCTAGAAGCATTTGAAAATGCGGGTTGGAAACTTCACAAACCAAGAGCTAGTATGTTTGTTTGGGCAAAACTGCCTGAAAGTAAAATGTATTTAAAAAGCTTGGAATTTTCTAAACAACTTTTGCAGCACGCAGAAGTAGCTGTGAGTCCAGGTATTGGTTTTGGTGAAGCTGGAGATGAGTATGTAAGAATTGCTTTAATAGAAAATGAAAACCGCATTCGTCAAGCTGCACGCAATATTAAAAAATACTTGAAAGAAGAATAAAATGAAGGTTGCTATTTTAGGATATGGGGTTGTAGGGAGTGCTGTTGCTCGTGTTTTAATTCAAAATAAAGAAATCATTCGTGCAAGATGCGGACAAGATATCATTCCTGTTATTGCTCTTGCTAAAAGCCAAAAAGAAAATGCCCTGATTCCTATCGTTACAAATGTAGATGAAATTTTGCAACGAGATGATATGGATGTTTTTGTGGAATTAATGGGTGGGGTTGAAACACCTTTTAAAATTATCAGTGAAATTCTTAAAAAAAATAAGCCTGTAGTCACTGCAAACAAAGCTATGCTTGCTTATCATCGCTATGAGCTTGAAGAGTTAGCTAAAAATACAACTTTTGGCTATGAAGCAAGTGTTGCAGGCGGAATTCCTATTATCAAAGCTTTAAAAGAAGGACTAAGCGCAAATAATATCTTGAGTATTGAAGGTATACTCAATGGCACGAGCAATTATATTTTAAGCGCTATGAATAGCAAGGGTTTAAATTTTGATGATGTGCTAAAAAAAGCGCAAGAACTTGGTTATGCAGAAGCAGATCCGACCTTTGATATAGAAGGGCAAGATGCTGCGCACAAGCTTTTGATTTTAGCAAGCATTGCTTATGGTTTACGCGCTAAACCTGAAGATATTTTAATCGAAGGTATCAGTAAAATTTCTGCTGAAGATATGTATTTTGCAAAAGAATTTGACTTTACTATCAAGCTTTTAGGCATAGCTAAAGCCCAAAATTCCATAGTAGAATTAAGAGTGCATCCTACTATGATCAGTAAAGATAAAATGATAGCAAAAGTCGATGGGGTGATGAATGCTATTAGCATAGTCAGTGATATACTTGGCGAAAGTCTTTATTATGGAGCAGGTGCAGGAGGAAATGCTACAGCAAGTGCTGTTATCGCTGATCTTATGGATATAGCAAGAAATGAAGCTAAAGGTCCTATGATGGGCTTTGAAAATAATTTAAATTTTAAACTTTTAAATAGAGATGAAATTTATACAAAATATTATTTAAGATTAAAAGTAGAAGATAAAACAGGGGTTTTATCTAAAATTACTCAACTTATGAGTGAAAATAATATTTCGATAGACAGCTTTTTGCAAAAACCAAAACAGGGTGAAACTTATAGCACTTTATTTTTTACTACTCATCATACCTTTGAAAAAAGTATTCAAAATTTACTTTCTATCTTGGAAAAACAAGATTTTATCAAGGCTAAGCCTTTTATGATGCGTATAGAAGAATAATGGGATTTGCATCATATCTTAGTGGAATTTTAGGCGAAGATAAGGCTTGCGAATTTTTAAAAAAACAAAAATTTGAAATTTTAAAGCGTAATTTTCGTTCAAAATTTGGCGAGATTGATATCATTGCGAAAAAAGATGGAATTTTACATTTTATCGAGGTTAAATTTACTCAAAATAATTATGAAGTTTCTGAACGCTTAAATGTTAAAAAATATGAAAAAATTTTAAAAACTATAGAATTTTATGAATTAAAACACGGGATTTTGAATGATTTTCAAATCGATCTTATCTGTATTAGTGATGATATGATACAATTTTTTGAAAATATCAGTTTTTAAGCTAATATTTAAAAAAATAAAATACAATTACAAAAATTAGTGAAAGGAAAAATTATGGGAAAATATATCGAATTAACAAGTGATAATTTTGCACAAGCAAAAGAAGGTGTTGCTTTAGTTGATTTTTGGGCTCCATGGTGTGGACCTTGCAGAATGCTTGCTCCAGTAATTGATGAACTTGCGAATGACTTTGACGGTAAAGCAAAAATTTGTAAAGTAAATACAGACGAGCAAGGCGATTTAGCAGCTGAATTTGGCGTTCGCTCTATCCCTACTCTTATCTTCTTTAAAAATGGTGAAGTGGTAGATCAATTAGTTGGTGCTCAATCAAAACAAGCAATCAGCGATAAATTAAATTCTTTACTATAAAAATCTTCAAGGCTAGTTTTACTAGCCTTTTATTCAAAAATTTCAAATTTATACTAAATAATAATTTTTATTAACTACTATTAAGAATAATTTGTATATCATTATTAATAAAATTCAAATTACAAAGGAAAAAGAATGTTAGATGTAGCAATTATAGGTGGAGGACCTGCAGGACTTAGTGCTGGACTTTACACAACTAGGGGTGGTCTTAAAAATGTAGTAATGTTTGAAAAAGGGATGCCAGGAGGGCAAATTACTTCTAGTTCGGAAATTGAAAATTATCCAGGTGTTGCACAAGTTATGGATGGAATTTCTTTTATGGCACCTTGGAGTGAGCAATGTATGCGTTTTGGCTTAAAGCATGAAATGGTAGGTGTAGAACAAATTTCAAAAAATGAAGATGGAAGTTTTACCATTAGACTAGAGGGCGGTAAAACAGAACTTGCAAAAGCAGTGATAGTTTGCACTGGTTCTGCTCCAAAAAGAGCAGGTTTTAAAGGTGAGGATGAATTTTTTGGCAAGGGTGTAAGCACTTGTGCAACTTGTGATGGTTTTTTCTATAAAAATAAAGAAGTAGCGGTTTTAGGTGGTGGTGATACTGCTTTAGAAGAAGCATTATATCTAGCCAATATTTGCTCTAAAGTTTATCTAATCCACCGTAGGGACGAATTTAGAGCTGCGCCTTCTACAGTAGAAAAAGTGAAGAAAAATGAAAAAATCGAACTTATCACTAGTGCAAGCATAGATGAAGTGTATGGTGATAAAATGGGTGTTACAGGCGTGAAAGTAAAATTAAAAGATGGTAGCATTAGAGATTTAAATGTGCCAGGAATTTTCACCTTTGTGGGACTTAATGTAAGAAATGAAATTTTAAAACAAGATGATGGAAAATTCCTATGCGATATGGAAGAAGGTGGACAAGTAAGTGTCAATCTTAAAATGCAAACTAATGTTCCTGGGCTTTTTGCAGCAGGAGATCTTAGAAAAGATGCTCCAAAACAAGTTATTTGTGCCGCAGGCGATGGAGCCGTAGCAGCGCTTAGTGCTATGGCTTATATAGAAAGCTTGCATTAATCTAGGAATTTGTCCTAGATTTTTTAAGACTTAAAACAATCTAAACAAAGAAGAACTTATAATTTTGATCTTATTTAATCTTTGGGATAAAAGAGATATTATTATAAGTTCTTTGGATCTTTAATTAAGCTCCTATAACTCCACCATCAAGTTTTCTTATCATTACTATACTTGATCTTGGTGTTTTTCCATAAGGAAAAGTACTACCCTTAAGTCCTTCTCCTGGATGTTGTATACCTACAAACATAGTAGTATAATCCTCATCAAAAGCAATTCCTGTTATCTCACAAGCTATAGGCCCTGTTAAAAAGCGTTTGATTTCACCTGTTTTTGGATTGGCCGCTAGCATACAATTATTTCCCATGCCCGCATATTCGCCTTTATTAGAATAAGAACCATCTGTTTGTATCCAAAGTCTTCCATCTCTATCAAATTTAAGTCCATCAGGAGAATTAAATTTATTTTCACTAGTGATATTATTTGACCCTTTGTTTAAACCTTTTTGATTGTCAGGATTGCCCACAAGAGTAAAAATTTCCCAAGTAAATTCATCATCCTTGTGTGAATTTTTTGGTATCCATTTTAAAATTTGCCCATAAAGATTTTTTGTTCTAGGATTAGCTGCATTAGCTTGTGTACGGTTTTTGTTATTGGTTAAAGTAGCAAAAACTTCCCTAGAGCCACTTTCTTTATGGCTTGCTATCCACTCGCATCTATCCATAGGAGTTGCACCCACTACACTTGCAGCAAGGCGGGTATTGATAAGTATATCAGCTTGTGATTTAAATCCTTTACTTTCATCTAAGCCGTTTTTACCATACTCTAAAGCTATCCATTTTCCACTGCCTCTAAAATCCCCTATATTGCCATTAAATTGGCCTACATACAAAGTTCCTTCATCTAAAATTTTACTTGTATCTCCACCTTTTACATATTTGTGCTTGCTAACAAATTTATAAATAAACTCATCGATTTCATCATCGCCCATATAAACGATAACCAAACCATCTTTTTCTACTATAAATTCTGCGTTTTCGTGTTTAAAGCGACCTAAGGCTGTTCTTTTAATTGGAGTGCTTTTTGCATCAAAAGGATTGATTTCTACTATCCAACCAAAACGATTTGCTTCATCTAAATTTTTAGCTAGATCAAATCTTTCGTCAAATTTTTCCCAGCTGTATTCGCTTTTTGTTTTAAAGCCATATCGCTTAAAATTTTCATCAAATTTTAAATTTTCATCAGAACTTCCAAAATAATCATCAAAATTTTCTTCACAGCTAATATAAGTTCCCCAAGGAGTTTGACCATTTGCACAGTTTGCAAAAGTTCCATAAGCAAATTTTTTATCTTTTAAAACTTCTTTTTTAGCTGCTCCGCTTACTTCCATTTTAGTATTTGCATCAATTCTACGATTGTATTTAGAATCCAAAACTACAGCCCATTCATTACCCTTTTTTTGAATTTCTAATACACTTACACCCACACTTGCTTGCTCATATAAAACATCTTCTTTGCTCAAGTTTTTACCCTGATGATTAAACATAATTTCAGGATTAATGTATTCATTATTTATGGCTAAAATTCCTCTATTTTTTGAAAGTGAAAAAAAACTCATACCATCATTATTATCTCCAAAAACAAAGCGAGCATTATCCACTGCATTTATATCGATATTTTTACTTTCATCATAGGCTTTTGCTTTGCTAAAAAGTGGATCTCCCCACGATATCAAAACTTTAGCCTCGTAGCCTTCAGGCACTATGACTTCATCTTTTGTGCTTGCACTTACAGCTTTAAAACCTAACAACTCTTTATCCTTAAGTACTGCAGCACTTAAATTTGAACCTCCAAAAAAAGCCACCATAGAACCTAAAGCTGAACCTTTTAAAAATACTCTTCTTTGCATTTGTTTTCTACTCCGTATTGAAATTAAAACAATGAAAGTATAGAAATGTTTGGAAACTTTTTAGAAACTTTCAAATAAGTAAGATAAGAAATATATAAGAAGAATTTGTAAATAAATTTCATCAACACCCAACCTATCTAGGTATTGGTGAATAATGAATTAAAGATATCAATGAGTAATAAATAAAAGTATCAACAAATTAAAATCTTTAGATTGATACTTGCATATCAATCTAAATTGTATATATTAGCTAACATATAAACTAATATGTAAAATCAATATTTCATATTAGTTTAATCAAAACCTTTTCTTTTTCACATCTTCAAGTATGCTATTAGCTATATCACTTACAGTATTA